>NZ_JACFYJ010000019.1:0-106601 GCF_037126505.1 Paraburkholderia bengalensis | reverse complement strand
GTGCCGCCCCGCACAGGGGTAACGCCTGCGCCGCGAGGCGCCATCGCGGATGCCCGCGCAAAGGGCAAACACACACCGGCAACGCCCGCGCCGCGTAGGCGCAACGCGAATGCCCGCGCAAAGGGCAAACACACCACGGCAACGCCCGCGCCGCCTAGGCGCCATCGCGGGTACCAGCAAAAAACCAAAAACCAAAACAGCCGTCGCAGACAAAAGAACAAAAAATCAACGGCGATTTAAAAACAGCCGCCGCAGGCAAAACATTACGATCAGGCAGCCACGCCAACAGTCTCTTTCAGCACGTCTTCGAGAATCACGAGAGCCTCATCGAAAACGGCATCCTGAATCGTCAGCGGGAACAGGAAACGAACCACATTCGAATACACACCGCACACCAGCAACAACAGCCCGCGCTCGAGCGCGCGCGCCTGCACGCGCTTCGTGAAATCGGCATCCGCGTCCGATGTGCCCGGCTTGCAGAACTCGACGGCGACCATGCCGCCCGGGCCGCGCACGTCGGCGATCTGCGGCACTTCCGATTGCAGCGCCGTCAGCTTCGCCTTCAGCTTGTCGCCCAGCGTGACTGCACGCTCGCACAGCTTCTCCTCGTCGATGATGTCGAGCACCGCGTGCGCCGACGCAACGGCCAGCGGGTTGCCCGCATACGTGCCGCCAAGTCCGCCGGGCGCCGCTGCATCCATCACATCGGCGCGGCCCGCTACGCCCGACAGCGGCATGCCGCCCGCCAGGCTCTTCGCCATCGTCATCAGATCCGGCACGACGTCATAGTGATGCATCGCGAACAGCTTGCCCGTGCGCGCAAAACCCGTTTGCACTTCATCGGCGATCAGCAGGATGCCGTGCTCGTTGCACAGCTTGCGCAGCGCGCGCACGAACTCGGCAGGCGCCGGATAGAAACCGCCTTCGCCTTGCACCGGCTCGAAAATGATCGCCGCGACACGCTTCGGATCGATGTCGGCCTTGAACAGGAAATCGATCGCCTTCAGCGAGTCCGCCGTCGTCACGCCGTGCAGCGGATTCGGGAACGGTGCGTGGAAAACGTCAGCCGGGAACGGGCCGAAGTTCAGCTTGTACGGCGCGACTTTGCCCGTCAGCGCCATGCCCATCATCGTGCGGCCGTGAAAGCCGCCCGTGAACGCGATTACGCCCGGTCGGCCCGTCGCGGCGCGCGCAATCTTGATTGCGTTTTCGACGGCTTCGGCACCCGTCGTGAAGAAAGCTGTCTTCTTCGGATAGTCGCCCGGCGCGCGCTGGTTGATCTTCTCGGCCAGCTCGACATACGACGCGTACGGCACGATCTGATAAGCCGTGTGTGTGAAGTTGTCCAGTTGCGCGCGCATCGCCTCGACAATCTTCGGATGACGATGCCCCGTGTTGCACACCGCAATGCCAGCTGCGAAATCGATGTAACGGCGGCCCTCGACGTCCCAAAGCTCCGCATTCTCGGCGCGCGCGGCGTAGAAATCGCACATCACGCCCACGCCGCGCGGGGTGGCGGCGTCCTTGCGGCTCTTCAGTTCAGCATTCTTCACGGAGATCTCCTGTCATGGGTTCGTTCAGGCGCTCGCGCTCTTCGCGGCACATGCAGCGACTATAATCAGATTTGGCTCTAAACTTCAGAGCCATTTCAGTAAAAAATTAGGAGCCAATTCCATGCGCGCGAGTGTGTTGTCCGACTGGCTGGCCCAGCGTCTGGATCGCGGCAGCGGTCAGCCGATCTACCGGCAGCTGCATCGGCTGCTGCAGCAGGCCATACTCACGCGCGAATTGCCGGCGGGCAGCAAGGTGCCGTCGTCGCGGCTGCTGGCGAGCGAGCTGGGCATCGCGCGCAATACCGTCACGCAGGTGTACGAGCAGTTGGCGCTGGAGGGCTACGTGTCGTCCGCGACGGGGCGCGGGACCTTCGTCGCCGATACGTCGCCGGATGAAATCGTCGATTCGTCCGATGCACAGACGGCGTTCTCGCCCGCATCGGCGTCCGCGCAGCATCTGCAGCAGACTTCGCCCGTGCCGCACGCCAGGGCGCTTGTGCAGGCGCAACAGCCAGCGGCGCGCGCCCTGTCGCAGCGCGGCGCGCGGCTGATCGCAGGTGCGGGCGTGTCGAAGCGCCAATGGGGCGCGTTCATGCCTGGCGTGCCCGACGTCACGCGCTTTCCGGCACGCGTCTGGAGCCGCCTGCATAACAAATACTGGCGTCGGCTGCGGCCCGACTTGCTGACATACGCGCCGGGCGGCGGCCTGTCGCTGCTGCGCCACGCGTTGGCCGACTATCTGCGCACGTCGCGCTCGGTGCGTTGCACGCCCGAGCAGATCATCATCACAACAGGCATTCATCAGTCTGTCGATCTCGCCGTGCGCCTGCTGTCCGATCCCGGCGACGTGATCTGGACGGAAGATCCGTGCTATTGGGGCGTGCGCAGCGTGATGCACGTGTCCGGTCTGAAGTCGCGCCCGATCGCCGTCGACGAAGAGGGCATCAATCCGTCAGCCGACGATCTCGCGCATCCGCCGAAGCTGATGCTCGTCACGCCGTCGCATCAGTATCCGCTCGGCATGGTGATGAGCCTCGCGCGGCGCCGGATGCTGCTCGAATACGCACGGCAAAACCAGTGCTGGATCATCGAGGACGACTACGACAGCGAATACCGTTACGGCAGCCGGCCGCTCGCCTCGCTGCAAGGGCTCGATACGGCGGGGCAGGTGATCTATGTCGGCAGCTTCGGCAAGACGCTGTTTCCTGGTCTGCGGATCGGCTATCTGGTCGCGCCCGAGGCGCTTGCCGAAAGCTTCGCGACGGCGAGCGCCGAGCTCTATCGCGAGGGGCAGTTGCTGCAGCAGGCGATGCTCGCGGAGTTTATCGCCGAAGGGCATTTCACGTCGCACATCCGCAAGATGCGTACGCTGTACGGCCAGCGTCGCGCGACGCTGCTCGATGCCGCCGCGCGCCGGTACGGCGATGCGTTGCCTGCCGTCGGCGGCGATGCGGGCCTGCATCTCGTGATGCAACTGCCAGAAGGCACCGACGACCGGGCCGTCGCCGCGGCTGCGCTCGAGCGCAATATCGTCGTGCGTCCGTTGTCCGGGTATTACGCGCAGCGCTCGCGCGCACAGGCGGGGCTGCTGATCGGTTATGCGTGCGTGCCCGACGAAGAGATCGCGCCTGCTTTCGACACGCTCGCCGACGCGATCGACGCGACGTTGCCACTGTTTGCATGAGCAAGTCGCGCGCTGGCGCGCCTAAAGCCGGATGAGAACCGCGCCGAGCGTGACGAGCGTGCACGCGAAGATACGGCGCGCCGTGAGTTTTTCCTTCATGAACGAGAAGCCGATCAGCACGGCGAAAATCGAACTGAGTTCGCGCAGCGCCGAGACCATCGCGATAGGCAGATACCGATAGGCCTCGATGATGAGGCAGTACGCGCACAGCGCGATTACGCCCGAGAGCATGCCTTTGACCATCATTTCGCGCGACGTGAAGAGTCCCTTTGCGCCGCCGCGCCAGTGCCATACGAGCAGAAACTGCGGCACGTTCCACAGCAGATAGACCCACATGATGTAGCTGAGTCCGTTGCCGGCGACGCGCGCGCCAATGCCGTCGACCACCGAGTACGCCGAGATGAACAATCCCGTGAGCAGCGCATAGGGAACACTTTCGCCCGAGAAGCGCAGGTCGCGGCGAAACGCGAGCGAGACGATGCCGAGCGACACCAGCGCGACGCCCGTTGCCGCGAGCGGTTTCAGCGATTCATGGGCGAACACGAGCGCGCCGGCGAAGACGAGCAGCGGCGAGAGTCCGCGCGCGATCGGATAGATCTGGCCGAAATCGCCGCTGCGATACGCGCGGACCAGCGCGAGGCAGTAGCCGAATTCGAGCACGACGGAGGCCGCGATATAGGGCCACGCGCCGGGCGCCGGAAGCGGCAGGACGACGACGCCGATCGCGCTGACGACGAGGTAGGGGATCGACATGATGCCAAGCAGCCAGATGCGGTCTCCCGCGAGGCGCAGGAAGGCGTTCCAGCTTGCATGAAGCATGGCGGACAACAGGACGAGCAGGACGACGACGGTTTCCATCGGAGGGGATTATTCCGCAAGTTGTGCGGTCTGTGGGGATTTTTGTGGTGATTTGTGGTGGTTTTTGCTCCCTTGCGCTGGGTTTGGTGGACGAACTGGTTTGGTACAGCGAAGACGGGACTTTGATGCTCTTTAGCGCGACTACGACCGTTAAGAGCAGGCGGATGGCTCCAGGCGAACCGTCTTTGAGGCCTTTCCCGCATGTCCTGCAAGACCGTGAAGGATTTTCAGCGTACGCTGGCGATTGCTATGTGTTGGTTAAAGCAGAGAGAAATAGAACGTCATCCATAATGTACTGGATGGGTCCGGCATCGTTTCATCGTTCGAAAGCGCAAGCCGTCAAAGAAGCGACTGATATCTTGCAATCTATAAAACTAAAGTAAATCACCGATCACCGGTCATGTCGTCCGGGCCGCGCAGAAAGGGCACCAGTCGGCATGCGGTTGCAGCCTGATTTTCACTCTCGTATAACAACGCGCGGCGCCGATTTCCTCGCCGATGCGCGGAGTCGCGATGGCAAGCAAAAAAACCGGTTGGCCCCTTCGTGCGAAGAGCGCAAAAAATCAAATAACCCGCTCCCTCAACTTCGCAGAAACCAGATCGATAACCGTCACCACCACAATCACCATCAGCATCAGAGCCGCTGTCTGCGCGTAGTTGAACGACCGGATCGACTCATACAGCACCACACCGATACCACCCGCGCCCACCATCCCCACCACCATCGCCGAGCGCACATTCGATTCGAACCGGTACAGCGCGTAAGAAATCCACAGCGGCAAAACCTGCGGCAGCACGCCATAGACGATTTCGTCGAGACTGGTCGCGCCCGTCGCGCGCACACCTTCGGCAGGGCGTGGATCGATCGCTTCGACGGCTTCGGCGAAGAGCTTTGCGAGCACGCCCGTCGTGTGCACCCATAGCGCGAGCACCCCCGCGAACGGCCCAAGTCCGACGGCGACGATGAACAGCATCGCGAATACCATTTCGTTGATCGCGCGGCACGCGTCCATCAGACGGCGCACCGGCTGCACGACCCATGCGGGCGCCATGTTGTGCGCTGACATCAGGCCGAACGGCACTGCGCACACCAGCGACAGCGCCGTGCCCCACACCGCGACTGCGAGCGTCACGGCCATTTCGTGCACATACGTGCGCCATTCGGTGAAGTCGGGCGGGAAAAAATCTTTCGCGAACTGGCCCATGTTGCCCGAGTCGGACAGCAGGTCGAGGGGGCGCATGTCGGCGGCGCGCCACGACAGTCCGAGTATCGCGATCACCGCCATCCAGCCGAGCAGCGAACCCCAGCTGCGTTTGCCCGCCGAAGCGGCCAATGCTTTTTGCGTCGGCTGTTGCGTGGCCTCAGGCGTCGAACGGCTCGCGCTCAGGTCCGCTGCGTTCATTGCTTTTGCGCGTTGAGTGCGGACAGCTTCGCATCGATCGCGGCCATCTGCGTCTTCTTGTCGGCGTCCGACATCGCCGCATCGTTTTCGATCTTCTGCTTCTGCTGGAACAGCGCGACCTGGCGGATGGGCAGCAATTGCGCATCCGACGACGCCGAGAAACCGCTGTAGTTGAAGATGTTCGCGATCACGGCTTTTTCATGCGCGTCGCTCTTCGCATAGTTGAGGAAGAACTTGCGCACCTTTTCCTTCGTTGCGTCGGGCAGATCCTTGCGCCACACGAGCGGGTCCGACGGAATCAGCGGCGATTGCCATAGCACGCGCACCTGTGCGAAGCGGTCCGGATGCTGTTTCTTCAGCGTGTCGAGCATCTCGGTGTTGTTGGTCGCGATATCGACCTTGTTGTTCACGACGGCGAGCAGGTTCGCTTCGTGGCTCGACGGCAGCACCGTCTTGAACGACGTGCGCGGGTTCGCGTTGTGTTGCGCGAACAGGTAATAGCCCGGAATCAGCGTGCCCGACGTCGAGTTCGGATCGCCAAAGCCGAGCGTCACGTCTTGCGTGTTCCTGAACACGTCGTCGAGCGTCTTGAAGCGGCTGTTGACGTTCGTGATCAGCACCGAGTAGTAGCCGGCTTCACCATTCGAATAGGTGGTTTTCGCAAACACTTCGCCGTAGGAGCGATCGACGGCTTCGATGGCCGACGCGTTGCCGAGATACGCGACCTGCACCTTGTTGAAGCGCATGCCTTCGATGATGCCGGCGTAGTCGGTTGCGAAGAACGCCTTCACGTTCAGACCCGTCTGCTTGTTCATGTCGTCGATGAGGGGCTGCCAGCGTTGCTTGAGCACCGCCGACGAATCGGTCGAAATGATGCCCAGGTTCAGGTCTTCGGCATGAGCGGCGAAGCTGGCAAAAGCCGACACGGCCGCGACGCCGACAAGCAGAGAGCGCAGGAATTTCATGAGTTCCGTTCCAGTTGAGTGAGTCGTTGCAGTGCTGCGTGATGTGCTTTCGTAGGTGACGTCGTTACTTGCGCGAAGCGCGATCTACGCGGAGCGCGCTGTGTTGAACGCGAGCACGCGCACACGGGGCGACGCGTTCGGCGTGCTGCCCGCGGGCTGGCTTTCGTCGAGCAGTTCGCGCGCATCGTCGCCATAGAGCTTTTGCAGCAATGCCGGCGTGAGCGCGGAAGTCGGGCCGTCGTAGACGATCTTGCCGCGCCGCATGGCGATCGTGCGCTGGCAATACTGCATTGCGATATCGACCTGATGCAGCGAAACCAGCACCGTCAGCTTGTGTTCGACGTTCAGCGTGCGCAGCATGTCCATCACGCGACGCGACGATTCGGGATCGAGCGAGGCAATCGGCTCGTCGGCGAGGATGATGCGGGCCTGCTGCACGAGCGCGCGCGCGAGCGCGGCGCGCTGCTGCTGACCGCCCGACAGGTTTGACGCGCGCTCGCGCGCATGCTCGCCGATGCCGACCTCGGTCAACGCCGCCATCGACAGCTCGCGTTCGCTGCGCGGAAAGCTGCCGGTCAGGCGCCGCCACAGCGGCAGACGCGCGAGCGCGCCGATCAGCACGTTCGCTTCGACGCTCAGGCGGTTCACCAGATTGAATTGCTGAAACACGAATCCGATATCGCGGCGAATGCTGCGCACTTCGCGAACGATGCGGCCGTTCTGCTGGATCGGGCGGCCCAGGATCGATATCTGCGAAGGTTGTGCGTCCGAAACCGTGAAGCCTGCGATGTGCCGCAGCAGTGTCGATTTACCCGACCCCGACGCACCGATCAGCGCAACCATTTCACCCTGCTCGACACGCAGGTCGATGTCGTCGAGCGCCTTGCGTCCATTGCCGAATGTCTTGCTCAGACGTTCGATGCGGATTGCTTCCATGTGTGTCCTGTCGATGACTCCGGTGCCTGCCGGAAGTTGTGGGACATTCTAGAAAGCGTCTGTGACGGTTGAGTGAAGGCGTCGCAACATCTAGACGACTATATCTCTCAGGAATGTCGCTCGCACGTTGTCATTGCCTGTTGCGACGCATCGTCGTGTGTCACGAATATGACAAACGCAGCGATGCAGGCCCGCTGTCATCCATTGGGAAGCGCGAACGGCTATAGTTGGAGCGTCAAGCGTGAGCCGTCTCCAATAACCTCGCACCACAACCGGCGCAGCCCATGCAGGCCTTCAGCTTTCTGCCCAACACCTTCACGGAGTACGAAGATTTGCAGGCGCTGCTCGACGAGGGCGCGCGCTCGTTCGACATCACGAGCGTCGCCAGCGTCGAAGTGCGGGGGCGCAGTTTCGAGGTGTACGTTGCGTCGATCGGATCGCGTGATCCCGCGGCGCCCGCGGTGGGATTTTTCGGCGGCATTCACGGGCTGGAGCGCATCGGCTCGCGGCTCGTGCTGGAGTACATGCGCTCGCTGCTGTCGCGGCTCGCGTGGGACGAATTGCTGATCCAGCAACTCGATTCCATCCGCGTGTATATCGTTCCCATCGTCAATCCGGGCGGCATGTGGGCGGCCACGCGCGCGAATCCGAACGGCGTCGACCTGATGCGCAATGCGCCGCAGGACGCGGAAGAGCGCGTGCCGCTGCTGGCGGGCGGACAGCGCGTCGGCGCGTGGCTGCCGTGGTATCGCGGGCGGCGCGGCGCACCGATGGAAGCGGAAGCGGCGGCGCTGCTGCGGGTAGTCGAAGACGAGCTGGCGACGCGTCCGCTGTCGTTCGCGCTCGATTGTCATTCGGGTTACGGATGGAGCGACAGCATCTGGTTTCCGTACGCGAAGACGCGCCGCGCGATGCCGCATTTGCCGGAAATGTACGCGTTGAAGACGATGTTCGAGCGAGCGCATCCGCATCACGGCTATACGTTCGAGCCGCAGAGTCACCAGTACCTGCTGCATGGCGACCTGTGGGATTGGGCATACGACCGCGTGCCGCCGCCCAACATCTTTCTGCCGATGACGCTCGAACTCGGTTCATGGCTCTGGATCAAGAAGAATCCCCGGCAGATTTTTTCGCGTCAGGGCATGTTCAATCCCGTGAAAGCGCATCGTACGGCGCGCGTGCTGCGGCGTCACGCGAACCTGCTCGACTTTCTGACGCGCGCTGCCTACGCGTCGCAGCGCTGGCTTCCGCAAGGCTGCCGCCGCGAGCAACTGCTCGATAGCGCGCTCGAACTCTGGTACAAACCCGCACAAAAATGAGCACATGGATTCTGTTGCGTGGGTTGACACGCGAAGCGCGGCATTGGGGCGTGTTGCCCGAAGCGCTGCGCGCGTCGCTGGACGGGATCGCGGACGGCGTGCCGTCGCGCGTGCTCGCGATCGACCTGCCCGGCAACGGCGGCCACGCGCGCGTGCGGGCGCCGCAGGAGGTCGGCGCAATGGTCGATTTCGTTCGCGTGGCGGCGCGCGAGAGCGGTGCGCCAGGCCCGTACTGCGTGCTCGCGATGTCGCTCGGCGGCATGGTCGCGACGTGCTGGGCGCAGCGCCATCCTGCCGAGATCGCGCGGCTCGTGCTGATCAACACCAGCATGCGGCCGTTCAGCCGCTTCGACGCGCGGCTGCGTCCCGCCGCGTGGCCGGTGCTCGTGAGGATCGCTGCGCACTGGGGCGACGCGCGGCGAGCGGAGAACACGATTCACCGGCTGACCTGCAACCATCGCGAGTCGCGCGACGCGGACGTGCAGACGTGGGCGGCGATACGCTCGAGCGCGCCCGTGAGCCGCGCCAATGCACTGCGTCAACTGATCGCGGCCGCGCGCTTCAAGGCACACGCGCAGCCGCCCGCATGCGGGACGCTCGTGCTGTCGTCGAGCGGAGATGGACTGGTCGACCCTGCGTGCTCCGCCGCGCTCGCCGCGGCGTGGGGCGCCGAACACTGGCGGCACCCGTGGGCGGGCCACGACTTGCCGCACGACGACCCCGCGTGGGCCGTCGCGCGCATTCGCGCCTGGCTGCTGCAAGCGGACGCCGAACGGACATCGGTGACCGCCGGGCGTGACATTAAGTACTAACCCTGAGATGTCGTCGTGTTGGCGGTTCGGGGTTCCGCGCATGGCTCGTGTGAATCGAATGCTTTTCTCTACGTGTATCCGCGATAAGGCTTTCTGCCCGATGGACTCGTGCCTTATTCAGAGCCTTAAAAGCTAGCGCATCAATGGTTAGAGCGCTAACAAGCGCAACCGTGACCTGTGATGGCTAGCCAACAGAGCGAAGCAATTTCGTTCTCTCTTTAACGCCCTTTGCGCTGCTATCGCCGGCTCGATTCGACATGCTTCTGTCACACGCGCGATCATGCATCGACCATGTGCGCGTGCACAATCCGTTTCTGCTCAACGGGTGCATAATGCGCATCTGTCGATGCAGTCGATTGTCGCCCGCCGCGGAGGACGTCATGCAAGCGAAGAACGAAGAAGCCGTTGCTCACCTGCTCAACGATGTCGTCGAATTCGCGCGAGGACGGCTGCCCGAGCCCGCATTCGCAGCCGTCGAACCTTTCCTGCGTCACTACTACGATTTCGCCGACGCGGACGACCTGCAAAGCCGGAGCATCGCCGACCTGTACGGCGCCGCGATGGCGCACTGGCAAACGGCGCAACGCTTCGTCCCCGGCAGCGAACGATTGCGCGTCTACAACCCGATCCTCGAACAGCACGGCTGGCACTCCGATCACACCGTGATCGAAATCGTCAATGACGACATGCCGTTTCTGGTCGACTCCGTGTCGATGGCCGTCAACCGTCTTGGGCTCGCGCTGCACTCCGTGTTGCACCCGGTGTTTCGCATCTGGCGCGGCCAGGGCGGGGGCATCGAGCGCGTGGCGCCCGGTGGCGCCCCGGGCGACGAAGGCGGCTCGCAACTCGCGTCGTTCATTCATTTCGAAGTGGACCGCTGCGGCGACGCCGCGAAGCTCGACACGTTGCGCAGCGAGATCGCAAAGGTGCTCGGCGACGTGCGCGCCGCCGTCGAGGACTGGCCGAAAATCGTCGAGATTGCGCGCGCGACCATCAAGGACATGGCCGCGCGCGAGACGAGCCCGGAAGGCGTCGAGGCGCGCGCGTTCCTCGAATGGATGGTGGCGGATCACTTCACGTTTCTCGGCCAGCGCGACTATGAGCTTGTCGAGCAAGATGGCCAGTATGGCCTGCGCGGCGTGGCGGGCTCAGGCAGCGGCATTCTGCGCGAGTCGCTGCGGCCACAAGGGGCATCGGATGTGACGCCGTTGCCGCCCGCGGCCGCGGGCATCATCGCGGGCGCGGCGCCCATTTTTCTGACCAAGGCCAATTCGCGCGCAACCGTGCATCGCCCGGGCTATCTCGACTATGTCGGCGTGAAGCTGGTGGGCCCCGAGGGCAAGATCAGCGGCGAGCGGCGCTTTATCGGCCTCTATACGTCGACGGCGTACACGTCGTCCGCGTCGGACATTCCCATCGTACGCCGCAAGTGCGCGAACATCGTGCGGCGCGCGGGCTTTCTCCCCAAAGGACATCTCGGCAAGTCGCTCGTGACGGTGCTCGAAACCTATCCGCGCGACGAGCTCTTTCAGGCCGACGAAGACGAACTCTACGACACGGCCATGGGCGTGCTGCGTCTGCAGGAACATCAGCGCACGCGCATGTTCGTGCGCCGCGACCGCTTCGACCGCTTCGTGTCCTGTCTCGTGTTCGTGCCGCGCGAAAAGTACAACACCGATTTGCGGCGGCGCATTGCGAAGCTGTTGCGCTCGGCGTTCAACGGCACGAACGTGGAGTTCACGCCGCTGCTGTCCGAGTCGACGCTCGCGCGGATTCACTTTGTCGTGCATGCGGAGCCGGGCGCGATGCCCGATGTCGACACGCGCGAACTCGAAGCGCGGCTCATTCAGGTGTCGCGCCGCTGGCAGGACGATCTCGCCGATGCATTGCTCGACGCATTCGGCGAAGAGCAGGGCAACCGTCTGCTGCAGCACTATGCCGATTCGTTTCCAGCGGGCTATCGCGACGACTACCCCGCGCGCACGGCGGTGCGCGACATCGAACTGATCGAGCGTGTGCAGGGCACCGAGCAGATCGCGATGAACCTGTACCGGCCCATCGAGGCTGGCCCGCGCGCGTTTCGCTTCAAGGTGTATCGCGTCGGCGATCCCATCGCGCTGTCGCGCAGTTTGCCGATGCTCGAACATCTCGGCGTGCGCGTCGATGAAGAACGGCCATACCTGATCGAAGCACCGGGTGCGGCGCCTGCGTGGATTCACGACTTCGGCCTCGAACTCGCCGACGACACCGAGTTCGACATCGAGCGCGTGAAGGGCCTGTTCGAAGACGCGTTCGAACGCGTGTGGACGGCCGACATCGAAGACGACAACTTCAATCGCCTCGTATTGCGCGCGCAGTTGAGCGCGCGCGAAGTGACGATCCTGCGTGCGTACGCGAAGTACTTGCGGCAGGTCGGTTCGACATTCAGCGATGCGTATATCGAACGCGCGTTGACGGGCAATCCGGCAATAGCGCGCATGCTGGTCGAGCTGTTCATCGCGCGTTTCGATCCCGCTGCGCAGGCGCAGCGCGAAGCGCGCGTGGAGCTGCTGCTGAAAGCAATTGAAGGCGCGCTCGACGAAGTCCCGAATCTCGACGAAGACCGCATCCTGCGCCAGTTCCTCGGTGTCATCAACGCGACGCAGCGCACGAATTACTATCGCCGCGACGCGGGCGGCAAACCGCGTCCGTATCTGTCGTGCAAGTTCGATCCGGCGAAAGTGCCCGGCTTGCCCGAGCCGAAACCGATGTTCGAAATCTGGGTGTACGCGCCGCGCGTCGAAGGCGTGCACTTGCGCGGCGGCCGCGTGGCGCGCGGCGGTCTGCGCTGGTCCGATCGTCGCGAGGACTTCCGCACGGAAGTGCTCGGTCTGATGAAAGCGCAGATGGTGAAGAACGTGGTGATCGTGCCTGTCGGCTCGAAGGGCGGCTTCGTCGTGAAGAACCCGCCGCCGCCGACCGACCGCGAAGCATGGATGCGCGAAGGCGTCGCGTGTTATCAGACTTTCCTGCGCGGCCTGCTCGATCTCACCGACAACCGCGTAGGCGGACAGATCGTGCCGCCGCCCGAGGTCGTGCGCCATGATCCCGACGATCCCTACCTTGTCGTGGCCGCCGACAAGGGCACGGCCACGTTCTCCGACTATGCGAACGCGATCTCGCAGGAATACGGCTTCTGGCTTGACGACGCTTTCGCGTCGGGCGGCTCGGTTGGCTACGACCATAAGAAAATGGGCATCACGGCGCGCGGCGCGTGGGAATCCGTGAAGCGTCACTTTCGCGAGATGGGCGTCGATACGCAGACGACGGACTTCACCGTGGTTGGCGTCGGCGACATGTCGGGCGATGTGTTCGGCAACGGCATGCTGTTGTCGCAGCATATCCGTCTCGTCGCCGCGTTCGACCATCGGCATGTTTTCCTCGATCCGAATCCCGACCCGGCGACGAGTTTTGCCGAACGTCAGCGGCTATTCGCGCTCGACCGTTCGAGCTGGGCCGACTACGACCCCGCGCTGATTTCGGCAGGCGGCGGCGTGTTCGCGCGCACCGCGAAGACGATTCCGCTGTCGCAGGCCGTGCAATCGATGCTCGGCGTCACGGCCGCCGCGTTGTCGCCCGCCGAACTGGTACGCGCCATTCTTCAGGCACCCGTCGATCTTCTGTACAACGGCGGCATTGGCACCTATGTGAAGGCGAGCCGCGAAACGCATGCGCAGGTCGGCGACAAGGCCAACGACGCCGTGCGCGTGAACGGCTGTGATCTGCGCTGCAAGGTCGTGGCGGAAGGCGGCAATCTGGGGCTCACGCAACTCGGACGCATCGAGTTCGCACAGCATGGCGGCCGCATCAATACGGATGCGATCGACAATTCCGCGGGCGTCGATTGCTCGGACCACGAGGTGAACATCAAGATTCTGCTTGGCCTCGTCGTCGCCGATGGCGAGATGACGGAGAAGCAGCGCAATGCGTTGCTCGCGGAAATGACGGAGGAAGTGGGCTTGCTGGTGCTGCAGGACAACTATTACCAGACCCAGGCGCTGTCGATTGCAGGCCGCTATGCCGCCGACATGCTCGACTCTGAGACGCGCATGATGCGTTATCTCGAACGCGCGGGACGTCTGAACCGCGTGATCGAGTTCCTGCCGACCGACGACGAAATCAACGAACGCGCGAGCGCCAAGCAGGGCTTGACGTCGCCCGAGCGTGCCGTGCTGCTCGCGTACAGCAAGATGTGGCTCTACGATGCGCTGCTCGAATCCGATGTGCCCGAAGACCCGCTGGTCGCGGGCATGCTGACGGAGTATTTCCCGAAGCCGCTGCGTCAGCGCTTTGGCGAACCGATGCATCGTCATCCGCTGCGCCGCGAAATTCTGGCCACGCATCTGACGAATGCGCTGGTGAATCGCGTCGGCTGCGCATTCGTGCACGGCATGATGGAAGAGACGGATGCGACACCCGGCGACATCGTGCGCGCATGCATGATCGCGCGGGACGTGTTCGATCTGAACGACGTGTGGCGCAATATCGATGCGCTCGATAATCGTGTCGCCGACGACGTGCAGGCGCGCATGTTCGTCGAGATCACGAAGCTGCTTGAGCGCGCGGCGTTGTGGTTCCTACGTCATCTGCAATCAGGCGAAGTGAAGAACGGGACCGTGACGGATCTGATCGTGCGCTGCCGCGACGCCGCGCAACGGCTCGCACCGCAACTGCCGATGCTGTTGCCCGCAGCGGAGCTGGAAGCATTGTCCGAGCGGCAGCGCGTGCTCGTCGATGCGGGCGTCGACAGCGAACTCGCGGTGCGCGTCGCGAGCGGCGACATTCCTGCCGCGCTGCTCGATATCGCCGACGTGTCGGCAACCACGGAGCGTGGGCTCGAACTGGTGGCGGGCGTGTACTTCGCGCTCGGCACGCAGCTCAATTACGGCTGGATCGGCGAACGCGCGGCCGCGCTGCCCACCTCGACGCATTGGGACGTGATGGCGCGCGCCGCGGCGCTTGCCGAACTGGCGCGTCTCAAGCGCGTGCTGACGACGAGCGCGCTTGCCGAAGCGCCCGAGGCGACGACGGCGGAAGGCGTCGTGGAAGCGTGGCGCGCGAACGCGACACGCGCTCGCGCGCTATGCGCAACTGCTGACGGACTTGCGCGCGGCAGGCGGCGCGAGTTTGTCGATGCTGCTCGTGGTCGTGCGCGAAATGTCGACGCTCGAACGGCGCTGACGCTCGCGCGGCGGCGGCTGTTGGCAACGCGCCTTCGCCATTGCAGGCGAGGGCGCGTTTTCATTGCGCCGCGCGCTTTGCCAGCAAGTTGGCGGATTGCCCGATAATAGACGCTATCGACCATCCGTCACTTCACCACCATGAACGAATCCGCTGTCAGTTCCCCTGTTCCCCGTCTCACGAGCCTGTCGCACGGCGGCGGCTGCGGCTGCAAGATCGCGCCCGGCGTGCTGTCCGATCTGCTCCGGCGCAAGCTCCCGATGCCTACGTTTCCGGACCTGTTGGTCGGCACGGAAACCTCGGATGACGCCGCCGTCTACCGGTTGAACGACGAGCAGGCGATCATCGCCACCACCGACTTCTTCATGCCCATCGTCGATGATCCCTACGACTTCGGCCGCATCGCCGCGACCAATGCGCTGTCCGACGTGTACGCAATGGGCGGCAAGCCGATTCTCGCGCTTGCGCTGGTCGGCATGCCGATCAACGTGTTGCCGCACGATGTGATCGCGGCCGTGCTGCGCGGCGGCGAGGACGTGTGCACGCAGGCGGGCATTCCCGTCGCGGGCGGTCATTCGATCGATTCCGTCGAGCCGATCTACGGGCTTGCCGCGCTCGGCGTCGTGCATCCGCAGCGCGTGAAGCGCAATGCGTCGGCGCAGGCGGGCGATGTGCTCGTGCTCGGCAAGCCGCTGGGCGTCGGCGTGCTGTCGGCGGCACTGAAGAAGGAGCAACTCGACGCCGCGGGCTATGCGGCGATGATCGCGGCGACGACCAAACTCAATCGCCCCGGCGCCGACCTGGCCGCGCTCGACGGCGTGCACGCGATGACCGACGTGACCGGCTTCGGGCTGCTTGGCCACACGCTCGAACTGGCGCGCGGCGCGCGATTGACCGCGCGCGTGCGATACGCGGATCTGCCGTGGATCGCGGGCGTCGACGCGTTCGTGGCGGCGGGTGTGTTCACGGGCGCGTCGGGTCGCAACTGGGCGTCGTATGGCGAGGACGTGCGTCTCGCGGATTCGCTGCCTCGCACGGCACGCACGTTGCTGACGGATCCGCAGACCTCGGGCGGCTTGCTCGTGTCGTGTGCGCCCGCAGCCGTCGACGACGTGCTCGCGATCTTTCGCGCCGACGGCTTCGATCAGGCCGCGGTGATCGGCGAATTGCACGACGGTGCGCCGCGTGTCGAAGTCGTGTGATCGTTATTCAATCCATTTGCATCGCGACAATTCGAAGAGCCTATGAACGAAGAATCACCGAAGGCCATTTTTTACGCGCTGGCGGCAAATCTCGGCATTGCCGTGTGCAAGTTCGCGGCGGCGGCATTTACCGGTTCAGGGGCGATGTTCGCCGAAGCGATTCACTCCACAGCCGATTGCGGCAATCAGGTGTTGCTGCTGTTCGGGCTCAGGCAGGCGCGCAGGCCGGCTAGCCCGCTGCATCCGCTCGGCGCGGGGCGCGCGATCTATTTCTACTCGCTGATCGTCGCGCTGTTGCTGTTTTTCGTGGGCGGCGCGTTTTCGGTGTATGAGGGCGCGCATCGTCTGATCGCGCACGAGCCGTTATCGCATGCTTATATCGCCTTGGGCGTGCTCGGCATATCGGTGGTGCTCGAAACGTTTTCGCTGATGGGCGCGATCAGGGAAATTCGCAAGACCAATGCCGGCAAGTCGATGTGGCGGTGGTTTCGCGAGACGCGCGAATCCGAACTCCTCGTCGTCACGGGCGAAGACGTGGCCGCGCTGCTGGGCCTTGCCATCGCGTTCATCGCCGTGCTGCTCACGATGATCACGGGTAATCCCGTGTTCGACGCGTGGGGTTCGATTGGCGTCGGCGTGCTGCTGATGGTGATCGCGTTTCTCGTGGCGCGCGAGGTGAAGTCGATGATCATCGGCGAGTCGGCGAGCCCCGAAGTGCGGCGCGCGATCGAAGCGCATTTGCGCACGCGTCAGGAGATACGCAGCATCATCAATCTGATTACGCTGCAATGGGGGCGGCATGTCGTCGTCGCGGTGCAGGCGGAAATGATCGATTACGAAAGCGGCCGCGCGATGGTCGATGCGATCAATATCGTCGAAGCGGATTTGCAGGAGACGTTTCCGCAGGTACGGTGGGTATTTTTTGAACCGGATGTGCCGCGTGTAAGAACGGCAGCATCGCCGGATTAAAGCACTGCGCTACACCAATGGGTCCGCGAACAATGCACTGAATGCATGATTCGCGGATCTTTTCTTTTGGGGACGCGGCATGGGAAACCAATAAGCCGCTTATGCGATATAGCTAATTACATCCCCAGTCGCCATTAGCCAATGGAAAACAATTCAATGCCGCCTATACTAAGCTCCGCCCTGTTAAGCGAGGGCATGCATTCCGGTTCCCATCCTTTAACGCGCTTAAAGAAAGGACTCGTTATGGTAACTCGCACGGTAGGCGCTTTGACGGCTTTGACATTGGCGGCGTGCTCGGCTATTTCACCGCTTGCCAATGCGCAGGACGACAGCTTTGCGCATGGCGATGGCGGATCGAATGGTCGCCCCGTCAAAGTCATGATCATTTCGATGTTCGGGCCAGAAGGGCAGGTGTGGCTCGATAAACTCGGTCCGTGGCAGGACATTCCCGTCGCTGGATTGTCGCCGGATTATCCGAACATTCACTGCAACAGGCAGGACATCTGCGTGATGACGACGGGCATGGGCCACGCCAATGCCGCCGCATCGACCATGGCGCTTGCGTTCTCGTCGCGCTTCGATCTGCGGCACACGTATTTCATGGTGGCGGGCATTGCCGGTATCGATCCGATCCAGGGCACGGTAGGGTCGGCTGCGTGGGCCAAATATCTTGTCGACTTCGGCATTCAATGGGAAATCGACGCCCGCGAAATTCCGCCGAACTGGAATACCGGCTATCTCGGCATCAATACAAAGAGTCCGGCCGACAAACCGCCGCTCGATTACCGTACCGAAGTATTCCAGCTCAATACACGTCTTGCCGATACCGCGTTCGCACTGTCGCGTAACGTGGTGCTCTCTGACAATGCGCAAGCCCAGGCCGCGCGCGCCAAATACAACTACGCGCCGGCAAACCGTCCGCCTGCCGTCATTCAGTGCGATACGCTCGCGGGAGATACGTGGTGGTCCGGCACGAAGCTAGGCGAACGCGCGCGCCAATGGACGACCATTCTCACCGACGGCAAGGGCGTCTACTGCACGACGCAACAGGAAGACAACGCGACCTATGAAGCGCTGAAGCGTGCCGCAAGCGTGCATCGCGTGGACTTGAATCGCGTGGCGGTGCTGCGTGCCGGCTCGGATTTCGATCGTCCCTATGACGGACAAACGAGCGCCGACAATCTGCTCAACTACGCCGATCAAGGCGGTTTCACTATTGCACTCGAGAATCTGTTCCGCGCGGGCAATCCGTTGGTGCAGGATATCGTTTCGCACTGGGGCGAATGGCGCAGTGGCGTGCCGCAACGCTGATCGAGCGCGCTAAAGGTTAAAACCGGCAGGAATGCAAAGCGCTCAATCGCACTAAAGCGATTGAGCGCCTTCACTGCTCCAGCGTTTCGCCGCGTGCGAATCAGTTCGCGCGATACGGCGTCCAGACGGGGACATCCGTGCCCCAGTCATCGAGTTCCGATGGGCTCATGTTCATCTCCTGCAAATAAAGTCTCAAGCGTTACTGACGGCGCGCGACGCGCACACTGCCATCGCCTTGCGCGTCCAGACGTTCGGCTTGCGTGCGGCCAATCAGCCCTTGTTCCGGATACGAGGTCTTGTTCAGCGAAGGCAGCGTGCCGTCGCGATACGCTTCATTCACTTCCGCGCGCACTTCAGCGCGCGACTTCGGTGCCGATGCGTCAGCCGAATGCTGCCACCATTGATCGTTGTACGATCCGGCACGGCCAATGCCGCCGCCACCGCCGGCAAATGCCGGGGCGCTGACCAACAGCGAGAGAGCAAGACCTGCCAGCAGATTGCGTTTCATGATTCACCTCTGTCGATTCGTTTGCTGCGCCGTCGTTCGGCGCTGCGACAGGGTGAAATGTAAGGGTTGACGCGCGGGCGATAAACCCGGCTTTCATGAAATGAATTGTCGCAATTTCAGAACAATCGCGGCGTGCTGCCGCGATCGTCCTGATGCGTAACGGCCGCGTGACCTACGCGACCCACTCCGTCATGACGGGCGTATTGAAGTCCGGCGCGGTTTCCTTCTGTTCGAACGTGCGCTGCGTGCAGGTTTTGTCGAGGCTCGCGCGGCCGCTCAAAAGCGGGCAGCGGTCGAAAATTTCTGCGATCCAGTCGACGAACACACGCACTTTCGACGACAAGTGGCGGCTATGCGGATATACCGCGGAAATGGGCATGGGCAGCGGTTTCAGGTCGGGCAGCACTTCGACGAGCTGGCCCGAGCGCAGTTGCGGCAGCACCATGAAAAGCGGCGGCTGGATCAGTCCGAAGCCTTCGAGGCCGCACGTCACGTAGGCATCGGCGTCGTTGACGGACACCGACCCCTTCATTTTCACCTCGATTTCCTTGCCGCCGACGAGAAACGACCAGTCCATCACGCGGCCCGTGCGGCTCGAAAAATAATTGACGGCCTTGTGCTGGTCGAGTTCTTCGAGCGTCTGAGGAATGCCCGCGCGTTCCAGATACGAGGGCGCCGCGCACGTCACGCCTTCGAATAACCCTATGCGGCGTGCGACCAATGACGAATCCTGCAACGCGCCGACGCGCACGACGCAATCGACGCCTTCCTGCAGAAGATCGACGGGACGATCCGACAAGCCGAGCTGCAGATCGATATCCGGATACTTCGTATGGAATTCGCACAGTTGCGGTATCACGAGCAAACGTCCGATCGATCCCGGCATATCGACGCGCAGCTTGCCGTTCGGCTTTTTGTTGCCGCTCTGGAAGCTCGCTTCCGTTTCTTCGACGTCCGCGAGAATGCGCACGCAACGCTCGTAATACGCAGCGCCGTCGGGCGTCAGCGACAGACGGCGCGTCGTGCGATGCAGTAGGCGCGTGCCGAGAAACGCTTCGAGATTCTGGATGATCGTCGTGACGGAAGCGCGGGGCAGATCGAGCGTTTCCGCAGCCCGGGTGAAGCTGTTCGTGTCGACGACCCGGGTGAACACTTGCATGGCCTGGAGCCGGTCCATTGCAAACCTCCGAAAGAGCCGGAGCACTGGTGAAGCATTCGCCCTCGCCATTTAACGTTTGGCGAGGGCGCCGAATAAAGGCATTCGATTGTTCAGGTGCACCGAATTGTGTTGCCGGATTATAGGCATTTATTTGGAAGTCTGCTGGTCGCACAATGCGCACCATTCGATAGCTTCGCGCATTGCGCTGTTCCAAATGGATGCATTCAACCCGCGCCAAACCTTTATTCCGACGGACTCGCCGAGCGGTTCGAGTGTCGCGGTCAGCGCTGCATCGCTCGACGTCACCGACGTGAAGATAGAAGGCTACGCGCAGGACATCACATTGCGCCTTTACCGGCGTGCCGCCGCCAGAAGCGGCCTGCCGATCCTGCTCTATTTTCACGGGGGCGGTTTCGTGCGCGGCTCGCTCGAAGAAGCGGATTACGCCGCGCGCTACTTCGCGCAGCACACGCCCGCGCTCGTCGTATCGGTGGGCTATTCGCTCGCGCCGCAGTTTCCGTTTCCCGCGGCGCCCGAAGACGCACACCGCGCCGCGCTGTGGGTGCAAACGCGCGCACGGGCGTTCGGCGGCAACACGAAGAAGATCGGCGTGACGGGTCACGACGCGGGCGGCTCGCTTGCCAATTGTCTTGCGTTTATCGGCCGCGATCGGGGCGATGTGCGGATCGATGCGCAGGCGCTGTTCGGCCCGATGCTCGATCCGAGCTTGACGCGCCTCGGCGACGAAAAGCGGCTGAGCTCGGACATCACGGCAAGCGAATGCGCGGCGTGTTATCGCGCGTATCTGCCGCAGGCGGCGCAGCGCATGCACCCCTACGCGGCGCCGCTCGAATCGGTGCGCCTTGCAGGCTTGCCCGCGACGCTGATCGCCACTGCGCAAAACGACGTGCTGCACGTCGAAGCGGAGAAGTATGCGAGCAACCTGATTCAGGCAGGCGTGCAGACGCAGGTGGTCCGTTATCCGAGCGTGTCGCACGCGGCGCTGGCCAATCATCCGGCGGCCTTGCTCGAAGCAGTTCGATTTTTTCAGTGGCGCTTCGATGAGCGCGCACTCCGATAAACAAACTTCTATTAATTAAATCCGGAGTCTGTCATGTCTGTTTTCCCTCTCTCGCGTTCGAAGCTGGCGATTGCGGCGCTCGCTGTCATTGTGATTGCCGGGCTCGGCACGTTCGGCGCGATTCGCGTCGATGCGCGCGCGCCCGCGCAGTCCGCGCCGACCATCGTGCCCGAAGTCGACGTCGCGACTGTCGTGCAGAAGACCATCACCGACTGGCAAACCTATTCGGGCCGCCTTCAGGCAGTCGAGAAAGTCGACGTGCGGCCGCTCGTGTCGGGGACCATCGTGTCCGTGAACTTCCAGGACGGCGCGCTCGTGAAGAAGGGCGATGTGCTGTTCGTCATCGATCCGCGCCCGTATCAGGCGGAAGTAGACCGTGCCGCCGCGCAACTCGCGGCTGCGCAGTCGCGCGCGGGCTACGCGCAAAGCGACTGGGAACGCGCGCAACGCCTGATCGGCGATAACGCCATTGCCAGGCGCGATTACGACGAGAAGCAAAACGGTGCGCGTGAAGCGAGCGCGAACGTGAAGGCGGCGCAAGCGGCGCTCGAAGCGGCGCAGATCAATCTCGGCTACACGAAGATCGTCGCGCCCGTGTCGGGCCGCGTGTCGCGTGCGGAGATCACGCTCGGCAACGTCGTGAACGCAGGCGCAAGCGCCGCGCCGCTGACCACGCTCGTCTCCGTGTCGCCGATCTACGCGGAGTTCGACGCCGATGAGCAGACCTACCTGCAATACATCAGCCAGGTGAAGAACGACAGCAAGGTGCCCGTCGAACTAGGGCTCGCGAACGAATCGGGCTATTCGCGCAAGGGCACGATCCAGTCGGTCGATAACCGCCTCGATACGTCGTCGGGCACGATTCGCGTGCGTGCGCGTTTCGACAACACGGACGGCGCGCTCGTGCCGGGTCTCTACGCGCGCGTGAAAGTGGGCGGCAGCGAGCCGCATTCCGCGCTGCTGATCGACGATGCCGCGATCGGCACGGATCAGGACAAGAAGTTCGTGTTCGTCGTCGACAAGGACGATCACGTCGTCTATCGCGAAGTGCAGGTGGGCAATCTGCAAGGCAATCTGCGCGTCGTGAAGGGCGGCCTGCAGGCGGGCGACCGTATCGTCGTGAACGGCACGCAGCGTGTGCGGCCGGGCGCGCAGGTGCGCGCGCACATGGTGCCGATGGGTGACGGCGATGCGGGCAACGCGCCCGTCGCCGACGACGCGCAAGCCGACAAGGCTGCGCAGCTCGACGCCGCATCGAAGCAGAAGCACGCCGACACGCAGGCACAGCCCGAAGCGCAACCGAAGACGCAGGCGAAGGCCCAGGCAACGCCGCAGACACAGGCCCAAGCCCAGCCGCATGCGAAGTCGCACAAGGACTCGTGATCGGCGCGGCCGTCACAGCATGCCTTCGCTGCGCGCACACAGGATGTAAGCGCTACAACATCAAGAGCTTTACATGAACATATCCAAATTCTTTATCGACCGGCCGATCTTCGCAGGCGTGCTATCCGTCCTGATCCTGCTCGCGGGTCTGATCGCGCTGTTCCAGTTGCCGATCTCCGAATATCCGGAAGTCGTGCCGCCTTCCGTCGTCGTGCACGCGCAGTATCCGGGCGCGAACCCGAAGGTGATTGCGGAGGCGGTCGCGTCGCCGCTGGAAGAGCAGATCAACGGCGTCGAGAACATGCTGTACATGCAGTCGCAGGCGAATAGCGACGGCAATCTGACGCTCACCGTCACGTTCAAGCTCGGCACGAACCCCGACCTCGCGACGCAACTCGTGCAGAACCGCGTGAACCAGGCGTTGCCGCGTTTGCCGGAAGACGTGCAGCGTCTCGGCGTCACGACGATCAAGAGCTCGCCGACGCTGACGATGGTTGTGCACCTGATCTCGCCGAACGACCGCTACGACATGACGTATCTGCGCAACTACGCGCTGCTCAACGTGAAGGACCGGCTCGAACGGATCACGGGTGTCGGTCAGGTGCAGCTGTGGGGCGCGGGCGACTACGCGATGCGAGTGTGGCTCGATCCGCAGAAAGTCGCGCAGCGCAATCTGACGGCGATGGAAGTGGTCAACGCCATTCGCGAGCAGAACATTCAGGTCGCGGCGGGTGTGATCGGCGCGTCGCCTTCCGTGCCGGGCACGCCGCTGCAACTGTCGGTCAATGCGCGCGGCCGTCTGAAGACGGAAACCGAATTCGGCGACATCGTCGTGAAGACGGCGCCGGATGGCGCGGTGACGTACCTGAAGGACATCGCGCGAATCGAACTCGCGGCTTCCGAATACGGCCTGCGCTCGCTGCTCGACAACAAGCCGGCAGTGGCGATGGCGATCAACCAGTCGCCGGGCGCGAACTCGCTGCAAATCTCCGACGAAGTCCGCAAGACGATGAAAGAGTTGAGCGCGGACTTCCCGGCGGGCGTCGAGTACAAGATCGTCTATGACCCGACGCAGTTCGTGCGTTCGAGTATCGAAGCCGTCGTGCACACGCTGCTCGAAGCAATTGCGCTCGTCGTGATCGTGGTGATCGTCTTCCTGCAAACGTGGCGCGCGTCGATCATTCCGCTGATCGCGGTCCCGGTCTCGATTGTCGGTACGTTCTCGCTGTTGCTCGCATTCGGTTTCTCGATCAATGCGCTGTCGCTTTTCGGCATGGTGCTCGCGATCGGTATCGTCGTCGACGATGCGATCGTGGTGGTGGAAAACGTCGAGCGGAACATCGAAAGCGGCCTGAGTGCGCGAGATGCGACGTATAAGGCAATGCAGGAAGTGAGCGGGCCGATCATCGCGATTGCGCTGACGCTGGTCGCCGTGTTCGTGCCGCTCGCGTTCATGACGGGTCTGACGGGCCAGTTCTACAAACAGTTCGCCATGACGATCGCGATTTCGACGGTGATCTCGGCGTTCAATTCGCTGACGCTGTCGCCCGCATTGTCGGCGATGCTGCTGCGCGGTCACGGCGCGAAGGAAGACTGGTTGACGCGTGCGATGAACCGCGTGCTCGGTCCGTTCTTCCGGGGCTTCAACAAGGTGTTCCATCGCGGCTCGGATAGCTATGGCCGCGGCGTGAACGGCGTGCTCAAGCGCAAGGGCGCGATGCTCGTCGTGTATGCCGTCCTGCTGGGCTTGACGGTGCTCGTGTCGCGTATCGTGCCGGGCGGCTTCGTCCCCGCGCAGGACAAGGAATACCTGATTGCATTCGCGCAACTGCCGAACGGCGCATCGCTCGATCGCACCGAAAAGGTGATCCGCGACATGGGCGCAATTGCGCTGAAGCAGCCGGGCGTGGAAAGCGCGGTGGCGTTCCCGGGGCTGTCGGTGAACGGCTTCACGAATAGTTCGAGTGCGGGCATCGTGTTCGTCACGCTCAAGCCGTTCCATGACCGCAAGGGCAAGGCGCTGTCGGCGGGTGCGATTGCGGGCGCTCTGAACCAGCAATACGGCGCGATCAAGGATTCGTTCGTCGCGGTGTTCCCGCCGCCGCCCGTGTTGGGTCTCGGCACGCTGGGCGGCTTCAAGATGCAGCTGGAAGATCACGGTGCCGTCGGCTACGCGGAATTGAACAGGGCGACGGAAGCGTTCATCAAGAAGGCATCGACGACGCCTGAACTCGGCCCGACCTTCTCGAGCTATCAGATCAACGTGCCGCAGCTGAACGTCGATCTCGACCGCGTGAAGGCGAAGCAGCTGGGCGTGCCCGTCACCGACGTGTTCAACACGATGCAGGTATATCTCGGCTCGCTGTATGTGAACGACTTCAACCGCTTCGGCCGCGTGTATCAGGTGCGCGTGCAGGCGGACGCACCGTTCCGTCAACGCGCCGACGACATCCTGCAACTGAAGACGCGCAACACGAATGGCGACATGGTGCCGCTATCGTCGCTGGTGACGGTGACGCCGACTTATGGTCCGGAGATGGTCGTGCGCTACAACGGTTACACGGCCGCCGACATCAACGGCGGACCGGCCCCTGGCTATTCGTCAGGCGAGGCCCAGGCCGCTGCCGAGCGTGTCGCGGCGCAAGTGCTGCCGAAGGGCGTGAAGCTCGAATGGACCGACCTCACGTATCAGCAGATTCTTGCGGGTAACGCGGGCCTGTGGGTGTTCCCGATCAGCGTGCTGCTCGTGTTCCTCGTGCTCGCTGCGCTGTACGAGAGCCTGACGCTGCCGCTCGCGGTGATCCTGATCGTGCCGATGAGCGTGCTGTCCGCGCTTGCCGGCGTGTGGCTCACGCAGGGCGACAACAACATCTTCACGCAGATCGGCTTGATGGTGCTGGTGGGTCTCGCGTCGAAGAACGCGATTCTGATCGTGGAGTTCGCGCGCGAGCTCGAACACGACGGACGCACGCCGCTGCAGGCCGCCATCGAGGCGAGCCGCATGCGTCTGCGGCCTATCCTGATGACGTCGATCGCGTTCATCATGGGCGTGGTGCCGCTGGTGGTGTCGAGCGGCGCGGGCTCCGAAATGCGTCACGCGATGGGTGTGGCCGTGTTCTTCGGCATGCTTGGCGTCACGCTGTTCGGTCTGCTGCTGACGCCCGTGTTCTACGTGGTGCTGCGCACGCTGGCAGGCGGGAAGATTCATGTCGCGCAGAAAGATTCGCCGCATCTCGTCGCGCATACGACGGACGCCTGAGGGAGAAAAACATAATGAAAAGATTTGAACAGATGAGCGGCATGGGCCGCGCGGCGGCGAGTGCGCTGCTGATGTTGCTGCTCGCGGCGTGCTCGGTCGAGCCGACGTACAAGCGTCCCGATGCGCCGACGCCGGCAGCGTTCAAGGAAGCGCCCGCAGCGCATCGACGACGATCGCAGCGAATCCTCCTCTGCCTGCAAGCGAAGCAGGCACGTGGAAAGCGGCCGAGCCCGCCGAAGAAGCGCAACGCGGCGAATGGTGGACCGTGTTCGGCGATACGACGCTCGACGCGCTGGAGAAGCAGGCCGCCGATGCGAACCAGGACCTGAAGGCGGCGGCGGCACGCGTGCAGCAATCGCGTGCAGTGACGCAGGAGGCGCGCTCGCACTGGTTCCCGTCCGTCGATGGCGGCTTCGGCCCGACGCGTGAGCGTCTGTCGCCGGCTTCGCAGTTCCTGCCGAACGACGCCCAGGTGCCGACGCAAACGCTGTGGCGCGCGCAGGTGACGGCATCGTATGAAGTGGACCTGTTCGGCCGCGTCAGTTCGAGCGTGCACGCCGCGCGTGCCGACGAAGCGCAAAGCGAGGCGCTGTTCCGCTCGGTGCAGCTCGCGCTGCAGGCGGACGTCGCGCAAAATTATTTCCAGCTGCGCGAGTTCGATACGCAGCTACGCTTGTATCGTCAGACAGTGACGCTGCGTGAAGACACGCTGAAGCTGGTCGAGCGCCGCTTCAATGAAGGCGACATCAACGAGCTGGATGTGTCGCGCGCCCGCAATGAACTGGCGACGGCGCGCGCCGATGCGGTGGGTGTCGCGCGTCAACGCGCAGCTTCCGAGCACAGCCTCGCGATTCTGCTCGGCAAGCCGCCTGCGGACTTCTCGTTCCCCGAGACGCCGCTCGTGCCGGTGACGGTGAGCGTGCCCGCCGGTTTGCCGTCGGCGCTGCTCGAACGCCGGCCTGATATCTCGGCGGCGGAACGCGCGATGGCAGCGGCGAACGCGCGCGTCGGGCTGGCGAAGTCGGCTTTCTTCCCGAAGCTCGATATCACGGGCGCATTCGGTTACGAGTCGTCGACGCTCGGCGATCTGTTCCAGTGGTCGAGCCGCGCCTTCCTGCTTGGACCGTTCGCGGGCACGGCGCTGACGGTGCCGTTGTTCGATGGCGGCCGACGCAAGGCGAACCTCGCCAACGCGCGCGCGAAGTATGACGAGGACGTCGCGCAGTATCGTCAGCAGGTGCTCGTCGCGTTCCGCGAAGTCGAAGACAATCTTTCCGATCTGCGCTTGCTGGGCGACCAGACGCGCGAGCAGACGGATGCCGTCAATGCATCGAAGCGCGCGGAGCATTTGTCGCAGACGCAGTACCAGGAAGGGCAGGTCAGCTATCTCGACGTGATCGATGCGCAGCGGCAGACGCTGCAATCGCAGTTGCAGTTGAGCCATCTGGCGGGCACGCAGGCGGTGTCGACCGTGAACCTGATTCGCGCGCTCGGCGGCGGCTGGGGCGATGTGAAGACGGATGTCGGCAGCGCCGATGCGCAGGCGCAGCAGGTAGCGAAACGCTGATGCTTGCGTGATGACCACTGCAGTCTAAGGCGTGAAGCGCGTGAAGCGTGAGAAGCGGACCTTGTTTCAAGGTCCGCTTTTTTTGTCAGCACGCCCCTCGCGTTCGAGCCACGAACGCAATAGCGCAACCAGTTCGTCGCCAGACTTCTCTTCGGGAACGTACGTGCAATAACTGCGCGACAGCAGACGCGGAAGCGGAAACGGTGCGACGAGCCGCCCAGCAGCGAGGTCGTCGGCGACCAGTGCGGTCGGGCCCATTGCGATGCCGATTCCATCGATGGCCGCCTGCAAGGTCAGATAGAAATGATCGAAGGTCAGCGACGCGGCCGGCCGCAGCGCAGGCATCTGGGCGCTTGCCAGCCAGTCGGGCCAAAGCCGCGGAAGACTCGACGTGTGCAGCAACGTGTGCTGCCGCAAGTCGCCGGGTGAGCGAAGCGGCACGCGCGCCAGCAGCGCCGGACTGCACACGGGAAGCCGTTCCTCGGACAGGAAAGGCCGCATCGAGTAACCGTAGAACGTGTCCGGACCACCCCGGATCACGATGTCATAGCTCTCTTTCAGACTTTCGAGCGGCCCGTTCGACGTCTCGACTCTGACCTCCACGTCAGGATGTTCTGTGCGGAATGTCGCGAGTCTTGGCACCAGCCAGCGCAGCGTGAACGTCGCGGGCGCGTTCACGGACAACGTGCGAGGGGCCGTTTCAATCGCGCCATATCTTGCGGTTGCCTGCGCGAGCTGTTCGAACAGCGGACCGATTTCGTCCAGATAAGACTTCGCCGCAGGCGTCAGCTTCACGCGCCGGTTGTGCCGCTCGAACAGCGGCGCGCCCAGCCATACTTCGAGCAGACGCACATGCTGGCTCACCGCACCGTGCGTCACGTGCAACTCCGTGGCGGCTTCCTTGAAGCTGCCGAGCCGGCCCGCAGCCTCGAAGGCCCGCAAGGCATTGAGCGGCGGCAAGATCCGTTTCATCTGGTGATAGTTTTTCTAACTCGAACAGCCAATTTATCTGGTTTGTCGCGCAGCGACAAGATAGATATCCTGCTGACAGCACTCGCTTACTTCACTCCTGTCAGTCCAACCATCGCATGCTCAGTTACACCGGCGGTATCGTGTTGTTCGCTGCGTTGCTCCACGCGAGCTGGAACGCGATGCTGCACGGAAATCGCGACCGGTTCCTGTCGATGACATGGATGAGCATCGCGATTGCCGCGATCTCCACGCTCGTCATCCTGTTCAGTCCGCTGCCGGCCAGTGCGTCGTGGCCGTACATCGTTGCCTCGGGGCTCGTGCATTTCTTCTACAACGTGAGCCTCGTGCGCTCGTATCGACGCAACGACCTCGCGCTGGCGTATCCGATCGCGCGAGGCTCGTCGCCGCTGCTCGTCGCGCTCGGCGCGGCCCTTTTCGCGCGTGAGGCGATTGGGCCGTTGCACGCGCTCGGGATTGTAATGATCTCGGGCGGCATCATCGCGATTGCGCTGTGGGGGCAGCATGTGTCGCGCGCGGGTGTGCTCGCTGCGCTGACGACGGGCGCGACGATTGCGCTTTACACCGTGATCGACGGCATCGGCGTGCGCGTGTCGGCCGGCCAGTCGCTCGCATACACCGCGTGGATGTTCATGTCGTACTGGCTGATGCCGCTGCTGTTCGTCGCGATGCGCGGGCTCACGCCGCTACGCACGTCGATACTCGGGGAGCCGATGTCGGTGGGTTCATCGGTCGTAGGCGGCGTGGTGTCGATTGCTGCGTATGGCATCGTGATCTGGGCGTTGCAATCGGGCGCGATGGGCGCAGTGTCGGCGTTGCGCGAAACCAGCGTGGTGTTCGCGGTGTTGATCGGGCGCGTGTTTCTGCGCGAATCGGTCAGTGCAACGCGCTGGCTCGGGTGCATGGTCGTCGCAGCGGGCGCCATGTGTCTGGGGCTTTGAGATCGCGTGAAGCGGATTGTTAGAGAGGAGATACAGACGACATGACGGGCAATTCGAATCATCGGACGGGCCAATGCCATTGCGGCGCGGTGCGTTTCAGCGTGACCCTCGGCGACGGCTTCGATTCGGTGCGCCGCTGCAACTGTTCTTACTGCCGGATGCGAGGCGCCGTCGTGGTCGCCGTCGAGAAGGCCGGGTTCGAGATTCTGCACGGCGAGGACGTGCTCACCACTTACCGCTTCAATACACGGACAGCGCAGCATTTCTTCTGTTCACGCTGTGGCATATCCACGCATCTTCAACGGCGATCGAATCCGAATCTATTGGGTATCAACGTGGCGTGCCTCGACGGCGTGAGTCCGTTCGATTTCACCGACGTGCCCGTGATGGATGGCGTCCATCATCCTGACGACACGGGCGTGCCGGCGCGTCGCGCAGGCACGCTTCGTTTTATTCCCGACTGAAAACCCAGCGCTGCCGGCTCGCCTTCCACGCAGCGGTCGCGGAATTTCTCACATATCGCATTTCACGATTTCCATTCGAAAATCGCTTCGTAGACCGCTGTCGGGCGCGTCTCTATCATCGTCTGACCTCAAATGGAGAGAGGCGATGACCCATCCTGTTTCCCGTTGTCGGTGCTGACCCCTCGCAGCGCCCGCTAGCGTGCCGTAGCCCGGCGCAGCATGTCGCGATCGGCCACGCCGACGAGCGCCATTCCTTCTTGCATCGTGTCGGGACGCGCACAAGCGCCCGCGGACTCGCGCATCCCCAGCCAATCATCACGTCCAAGCAGAGTTGATCATGAGTCTCTTTCGATTCGTCCAGGCGATCACGTTCGCGATCGTATTGAATGCCACCGCCGCATTCGCCGCCGACACCTCGACACTGAAGATCGGCACGGCAACCAGTCCGCAGATCGAAGCGCTGAAAGTGGCGGCGCGCGAGGCCAAGGCGCAAGGACTCGATGTGAAGATCATCGAATTCACCGACTGGAACACGCCTAACGCCGCGCTCGCGAACAAGGACATCGACGTCAACTATTTCCAGCACATTCCGTTTCTGGAGAACGCCAAGAAACAAGGCGGCTATGACTTCGTCGCGATCGCGCCGGGCACGATCATGAAGATCGGTCTGTATTCGAAGAAGGTCAAGCGCTTCCAAGATCTGAAAGACGGCGCGACCGTCGCCATTGCGAATGATCCCGTCAACGGCGGGCGCGGCCTGTTGCTGCTGCAGCGGGCGGGGCTCATCAAGCTCAAGCCTGGCGTCGACTATCGCGCGACCACGCTCGATATCGTCGAGAACCCGAAGCATCTGAAGATCGTCGCACTCGAAGCGTCGCAGCTCGCGCGCTCGCTCGACGACGTCGATCTCGCGCAAGGCTACCCGAGTTTCATCAAGCTCGCGGGCACGACCGATCCGAACAGCGCGCTGCTATTCGATGGACTGGAGAACAAGAACTTTGCGATTCAATGGGTGGTGCGTCCGGAGAGCGTCAATGACTCGCGCATTCGCAAGTTCATTTCAATCTATCAGCATTCGCCCGCCGTGCGCGCGGAACTCGACAAGGCGTTCGGCACGCTGTACGCAGTGGCATGGTGACGACGATGGCAAAGAAAAAGATCTTGCTGAACGCGTTCAACATGAATGCCGTCGGCCATATCAACCATGGCTTATGGACGCATCCGCGCGACCGTTCGGCGCATTACACGGACCTCGACTATTGGACGAATCTCGCGCAGACGCTGGAGCGCGGCAAGTTCGACGGCATCTTCCTCGCCGATATCGTCGGCGTGTATGACGTGTACCAGGGCGGTCCCGGCACGCCGCTGCGCGACGCGGTGCAGATTCCCATCAATGATCCTGCGCTGATCGTGCCCGCGATGGCGCATGTGACGAAGCACATCGGCTTCGGCGTGACGGCGAACCTCACTTACGAGCCGCCTTATCTGTTCGCGCGGCGCATGTCGACACTCGATCATCTGACGAAGGGCCGTGTCGGCTGGAACATCGTGACGGGCTATCTCGACAGCGCCGCGCGCGGCATGGGGCTCGCGCAGCAGGTGAGTCACGACGATCGCTATGATCGCGCCGACGACTACATGGACGTCGTCTACAAGCTCTGGGAGCAGAGCTGGGAAGACGATGCCGTCGTGCGGGATCGCGAAGCACGCGTCTTTTCGCAGCCGGGCAAGGTGCATCGGATCAAGCACGCCGGGCCGTACTACTCGATCGATGCGATCCATCTGAGCGAGCCGTCGTTGCAGCGCACGCCTGTGCTGTATCAGGCGGGTTCGTCGGCGCGCGGCGTGGATTTCGCCGCGCGTCACGCGGAGTGCGTGTTCATCGGCGGGCAGAACAAGGCGCTGACCAGATCGATCGTCGACGACATTCGTTCGCGCGCGGTGCGTTTCGGCCGCGCGCCCGACGACATCAAGATATTCGTCGGCATCACGGTGGTGGTCGATCGAACGGAAAAGGCGGCGCAGGAGAAGTTCGACGAATACCGTCGCTATGCCAGCGCGGAAGGCGGCCTTGCGCATTTCTCCAGTTCGACGGGCATCGACTTCGCCGAATACGCGCTCGATGAGCCGATCAGCTACGTGAAGACGAACTCGATGCAGTCGGCTGTCGAAGCCATTTCGAGCCGCAGCACGACGGGCGTCTGGACCAAGCGCAAGGTGCTCGAGCAGATGCAGCTGGGCGGCCGCACGAAGCCGTTTGTGGGCTCGCCGCAGCAGGTTGCCGACGAGCTGCAATCGTGGCTCGACGAGGCGGGTGTGGACGGCTTCAATCTGACGCGCACGGTGATGCCCGAATCGTTCGAAGACTTCGTCGATCTCGTCGTGCCGGAGCTGCAGAATCGCGGCATCTACAAGACCGACTATGATCCCGCGCCGACGTTGCGCGAAAAGCTCTTCGGCGCGGGCCGCGCGCGCTTGCCTGACGAACACGCGGGCGCGCAGTATCGTCTGCGCGCGAAAGCGTTGGCGTGAACCTGGCCGTCCGAAAAGGAATCGACGATATGACCCATCTGCTCGACATCGCGCGTTTTATCGAAGACGGCCCGGCGTTCGCCGCGAAGCAGGCGCCGCAGGACGACACGCAGCACGCCGTGATATTCGACGACGTGGGCAAAGTATTCAGCGCGCGGCGCGGCGAACAGTCAGCTGCGCTTGCGAATGTGCAACTGGGCGTGCGGCGCGGCGAGGTGTTCGGCATCATCGGCCGCAGCGGCGCGGGCAAATCGACGTTGCTGCGCCTCGTGAACGGACTTGAAAAGCCGACCTCCGGCACGGTGCGCGTGAACGGCGTGAGCGTCGGGGAGCTTGACGAGCGCGGACTCGTCGCGTTGCGCCGGCGTATCGGCATGGTGTTCCAGCACTTCAATTTGCTGTCGGCGAAAACCGTACGCGAGAACATCGCGTTGCCTCTGAAAATTGCGGGCGAGCCCAAACAGAAGATCGATACGAAGGTGGATGCACTGCTCGAACTCGTCGGTCTGACGGCGAAACGCGACGCGTATCCAGCGAGTCTGTCGGGCGGGCAGAAGCAGCGCGTCGGTATTGCGCGCGCGCTGGTGCACGACCCCGACATTCTGCTATGCGACGAAGCGACGTCCGCGCTCGATCCCGAAACCACGCAATCGATCCTCTCGCTGCTGCGCGATATCAATCAGCGCCTCGGTCTCACGATCGTGCTGATCACGCATGAGATGGAAGTGATACGCGAAGTGTGCGACACGGTCGCCGTGATCGAAAAGGGCGAGGTGGTCGAGACGGGGCCTGTATGGCGCGTGTTCGGCAATCCGCAGCACGATGCGACGCGTGCGCTGTTGCGCACGCTGGTTCACGATCTGCCTGCGGATCTCGCTTCGCGCGTGAAGCCTGCACGCGATGCCGTGCCGCGCGACGCGACACAAGTGCTGTTCGATGTGCGCTACACGGGCGCCGATCCGCAAGAACCCGATCTCGCCGCGCTGAGCGCCGCGCTGAGCGAAGCGGGCGGTCGCGTGAGCTTCGTGCACGGCGGCATCGATCGGATTCAGGGGCATGCGCAAGGGCGTCTTGTGGTGGCCGCGCCGTTGCCCATGTCATCGCACGATGAAGGCGCATTCGACGCGCGCCTTGCCGCGCTGATCGCGAACGCGCGACGGCACGCGAATCACGTGGAGGTGCTCGGCTATGTCTGAACTCTGGCTATCCGAACTCGCCGGCGCGATTCGCGACACGCTGCTGATGGTCGGCATCTCGGCCGTGATTGCGCTCGCGATGGGCATTCCGCTTGCGCTGGTGCTGGTCACGACGACGCGCGGCGGCATCTTCGAACGGCGCTCGGTGAACACGACGCTCGGCGCGCTCGTCAACGCGTTTCGCTCGACACCCTTCATCATTTTGCTCGTCGCGCTGCTGCCGCTCACGCGTGTGCTGATAGGAACGACGATCGGCGTGTGGGCCGCGATCGTGCCGCTGTCGATTGCGGCGATTCCGTTCTTCGCGCGCGTTGCGGAAGTGAGCCTGCGCGAAGTGGATCGCGGCCTGATCGAAGCCGCCCAGGCGATGGGCGCGCAACGCCGTCACATCATCTGGCATGTGCTGCTGCCCGAAGCGTTGCCTGGCATTCTCGGCGGCTTCACGATCACGGTCGTCGCGATGATCGGATCGTCGGCGATGGCGGGCGCCGTCGGCGCGGGCGGACTCGGCGATCTCGCGATCCGCTACGGCTATCAGCGTTTCGACACGACCGTGATGGTGACGGTGATCGTGCTGCTGATCGCGATCGTCACGGCCGTGCAGTTCGCGGGCGACCGGCTGGTGCGCCGCCTCGCGCATCGCGCATGAAGCGCTCGCGCGCACTCACGGAGACGGCATGAACGATCCACGCATTCCCGCGCCGTCCGCGGGACAAGACTTAGGCGCTGCGCAAACCACGCAGGACTTGCGCGCGCTGATCGACAGGCTGCAGCAGACAGCCGCCGCGCGCGACCGCGCGGGCGGTCATGCAGCGCAGGAAAAACAATGGATCGCGGACGCAGGCTTGCTGACGCTCGCCGTGCCGCGCGAATTCGGCGGCGCGGGCGCGCGCTGGCTCGACGTGTACGAGACGATCCGCGCCATCGCGCGTGTAGACAGCGCGCTCGCGCATTTGCTGGGCTTTCAGTATCTGCAGATCGTGAGCATCGATGTGTGGGGCAACGACGCGCAGCGCGAGCGCTATCTGCGCGGCACGGTGGAAGGCCGCTGGTGGTGGGGCAATGCCGTGAATCCGCTCGATGCGCGTCTGGTTGCAAGCGCAACGGATGACGGCGGCTATCTGCTCGACGGCGTCAAGGGTTTTTGCTCGGGCACGCGCGGCTCGCAGATGATGACCGTTTCCGCGCACGATCCCGCGACGGGCAAGCCGATATTCGCCGTCGTGCCGACTGCGCGCGCGGGCATCGTCGTCAACGAGGACTGGAATCCCATCGGTCAGCGGCAAACGGATAGCGGCAGCGTGTCGTTCGCGCGCGTGAAGGTCGAAGCGCAAGAGGTGCTGCATCGTTCGGAAACGGCGCCTGCGCCGCGCGCGACGCTGCGCACGCTCGTCTCGCAACTCGTACTGACCAATCTGTTCGTCGGCATCGCGGAAGGCGCGCTCGAAGAGGCGCGCCGTTACGTGACGCAGCATGTGCGGCCGTGGATCAACTCGGGTGTCGAGCATGCGCGCGATGATCCGTATCTGCTCCAGCGCTTCGGCGAGATGCGGCTCAAGGCGGTGGGGGCCCAGGCGCTCGCCACGCGTGCGGCGCTCGCGCTCGACGACGCATGGAGCAAAGGCCATACGCTGACCGCCGACGAACGCGCGCACGTCGCGCTGGTCGTATCGGAAGCGAAGATTTACGCGCATCGCGCGGCGCTCGACGTGAGCGAGTCGCTGTTCGATGCCTGCGGCGCGCGCGCGACGGGCGCACCGCTCGCGCTAGACCGTTTCTGGCGCAACGCGCGCGTGCATACGCTGCATGATCCCCTCGACTATCGTGTGCGCGATGTCGGACGCTACGCCCTTGATGGGACACTGCCGGACGTTTCTTTGTACACTTGAGGTCGTTTAGCGGCACGCATCTTGCCTTGCGTGCCGCGCGTTCGTTCACCTCGAGGTCACCGGCTTTGCAGTTCAAACTTCCTACTACAGCAACCGCGCCGTTTTGCCCTTCCGAGGTGCAGGGCTCCGTCGCCGTCTCGCAGTCCGCACCGTTCTGGAAAAAGATAGTTCAGTTCGCGGGTCCCGGCCTGCTGGTCTCGATTGGCTATATGGACCCGGGAAACTGGGCCACCGATATCGAAGCCGGCTCGCGCTACGGTTACAACCTGCTGTTCGTCGTGGTGCTGTCGAGCCTCGCCGCAATGGTCCTGCAGTGTCTGAGCATGCGGCTTGGCATCGTGACGGGCCGAGACCTCGCCGAGCTGTCGCGCACGCGCTATTCACCGGGCGTTGCGCGGGGCCAGTGGCTGCTCGCCGAGCTGTCGATCATCGCGTGCGATCTCGCCGAAGTGCTGGGCGGCGCGCTCGCGTTTCACCTGCTGTTCAAATGCTCGCTGACGGTCGGCGTGATCCTGACGGCCTTCGATACGCTGATCGTGCTCGGCCTCAAGGGCAAGAACTTCCGCGATCTCGAAGCGATCATGCTGGGCCTGATCGCGACGATCGGCGTCGGCTACATCATCGAGCTTGCGCTGGTGAAGCCGCACTGGCCGTCTGTGGCGGCGGGGCTCGTGCCGTCGTGGCAGGCCATCGACACGCGCGAGCCGCTCTATCTCGCGATCGGCATTCTCGGCGCGACGGTGATGCCGCATAACCTGTATCTGCATTCGTCCGTGGTGCAGACGCGCGCTATCAAACGCGATCGCGAGGGCATTGCGGGCGCCATTTCGCTGTCGCGCATCGATACCATCGTCGCGCTGTTTCTCGCGCTGCTGATCAACGCGGCGATCCTGATTCTGGCGGGCGCTGCGTTCCATTCGACGGGCCACACGCAGGTCACCGAAATCGAGGACGCGTACCGGCTGCTTGCGCCCATCGTGGGCACGGGTTTCGCGGCCGTGCTGTTCGCGATCACGCTGCTCGCGTCGGGACAAAGCTCGACGTTCACGGGCACGGTGGCCGGGCAGGTCATCATGGAAGGGTTTCTGCAGCTGAAGATTCCCTGTTACCAGCGCCGCTTCATCACGCGCGCGCTCGCGCTGATTCCCGCCCTCGTCGGCGTGCAGATGCTGGGCAACGGTGCCGTCGGCCAGTTGCTGGTTGCAAGCCAGGTGGTGTTGAGCCTGCAATTGCCGTTCGCCCTTTATCCGCTGATCCGCATGACCGGCGACCGCGCGCTGATGGGCGAATTCGCGAACCGGCTGCCCACACGTTTCATCGCGTGGGCGCTGTTCGTGCTGATCAGCGCGGCGAACCTCTGGCTCGTGGTGCAGACGTTCGGCCTCGCGGGCTGACCGCCCGGTGGGCATGACGCTGCCGGCGTCATGATCGATGAATGCGCTCGGCAGACGTAAAAAAAGCCGGTCTCGAAAGACCGGCTTCAAAAGTAATTCTGTGCTTCGGAAGGAGTGTGCGGTGAGCGGCGCTACGCCGCTAGCGCGGTTTCCTCGATCAGCTGTTCTTCGAGCAGTTCTGCTTCTTCCGCGATCTGCGGCACGGCGGCGATTTCCTTTTCGGCTTCACGCTTCGCGGCGGCAGCCTTCTTCGTCTTGCCCGCGCGCGACGGCGGCTGGCAGGCACCGCACACGACGTTGTGCTGCAGGTCGTGCTTGTGCGCGACGAACTTGCCGCTGCAACGGCAGCAGGGCGTCAGTTGCAGGATGTCGGCGTCGAAGAAGCGCACCAGCGTCCATGCGCGCGTCAGGTCGAGCACCGGCTCGGTCTCGCTATGACGGCAATGTTCCAGATACAGACGGTAACCCTTGGTCAGCGCGTCGAGATGCGAGCAGCGCGCTTCGTTCTTCAGGAACCGGTACGTGTTGTAGAACAGCGAGGCGTGAATGTTCGCCATCCACGTCATGTACCAGTCCGCCGAGAACGGCAGCATGCCCTTCGGCGGCGATACGCCCTTGACCTCGCGATACAGGCGGATCATGCGGTCGCGCGAGAGCGTCAGTTCGCTCTCGAGCACCTGCATGCGCGCGCCCAGTTCGATCAGTGCGATCGCGCGGAAAACTTCTTGAGCGTCCTCGGTGAGGCTCTTTTTCAGCATGGCAGTTTCCCTCGGTTTAAGCGAACTGCTCTGCGGGTTGCCCGGCCAGCAGAATGGCGGCGTGCGTCGACGCGACTTCTGCGTGCCTGGACGTGTGCGTCAACGCCGACAACATCGTGTGATCGTTGAAGCGGAAAAAACATAAGAGCTGATCGGAGCTGGCCAGCTTGACGATCTGCGCGAGCGACAGCCCGGCAAGAATATCGGCCAGCTCCGACGACAAGCCCAGCCGGAACATGCCGACCGCCTTGTCCTCGCGCAACATACGTTGAGCGAGCATGATGTAAGACAAGTTGATTTCGCGGATAGAATCCAGCGTCTCGCTGCTACGGTCCATTTTTTCTGTTTCCGAAGCCCCGAATTACTTATGTCGGCATTTTCTGCCGTTTTGGTCTTATGCCCCGCCGGACACTGAAGATTTCCGGCGTCAAGTTGGTGCATCGATACAACCGCCAACCTTTGATACAAGCCGTTACATTTCGTAACAGCTTGGGCGGAATTGTATGAACAGGAAATCTAGAAATCAACACCTTTCTCAAAAAAAAGATACGACAAAACAACAGTTATTTCGGTAAGTCTTTCATGGCGCCGTCATAATCGCCCGGCAAGCCGAAAACGTTTGCCGCGGGCCTCCGGAAAACCCTTATGAGATAAGGCTTGACGAAATAGTTTCCGATTGCGGAGCGCATCCGGTTTTATGCGAAAGCCATATGAATTCGGAAAGCCGCGAGAAAGAAAACAAAAGGCTGACAGGTAAAAAATGCGGCGCCGCCTGACGACTCCGGGATAACCCGAGTTGTAACCAAATACACGGCCAAGACGTTACAAAGAGGCAGGGATTTGTAACGGCCGCCGGCCGAGTTGTTACAGACGCCTAAGGGGAACATGTCAACTTCCGCAAGTTCCGTGGCGGATGCGCGCTGATTCAAGTTAGAAAAATAGGGAACGGCCGGACGTCGGCCGCACGGCGCCCGAACGCCGCCTTGAGCCGCCGGCGGGCGAGCATGCTGCCTGACAGATGTCGCCGAAACAGGTACCGATATGACAACCGTGGGCCAGCCGTTGCCCGCGTAGCTGGGCATCAGGCCGCTCGTTACACCGCGTGTAACCGATGCGGCGAGGGGGGCATTCGTGTGAGCACGCACGTAAGGCAGCACGCCTTTACTCACGGATGCCGCGCCGTGCCTGGGCGCTTGCCCACGGCGCCCACGAGCGATGCGGGCTGCGGATGTCGACTGGCTACGTGGCGTCGTGGAAGATCACTCCGAGCGTATGCCGACGCCCGGAGCGCAGCCGGCTCACGCCATGCCGCAGGTTCACGCGGTACGCGCCGCGCGTGCCTTGCACCGGGCGATGATGCACGGCGAACAGCACGGCATCGCCCTGGTGCAGCGGGACGACTTCGGCGCGCGACTGCATGCGCGGACGCTGTTCCGTCAGCACGAATTCGCCGCCCGTGAAGTCCTTGCCGGGCTCCGACAGCAGGATCGCAAGCTGGATCGGAAAGACGTGCTCGCCGTACAGGTCCTGATGCAGGCAGTTGTAGTCGCCTGCTTCGTACTGAAGCATCAGCGGCGTGGGGCGCAGCTGTCCGGCCTCGTGGCAGCGACGCAGGAAAGCGGCGTGGGTCGGAGGAAAGCGCGCGTCGATGCGCATTGCCGCGTACCACGCGTTCGCCAGCGGCGCGAGGCGCGGATAGACGGCTGTGCGCAGCGCGCCGACGACGTCGGGCAGCGGGTAGCCGAAATACTTGTACTCGCCGCGTCCGAAGCCATGCCGCGCCATCACTACGCGGCTGCGGAACAGGCCGTCGAGGTCGTCGCGCGGGTAGAGCGCGGCGAGCGCCTCGCACTCGTCGGCACGCAGCATACCTGGCAGCATCGCGCAGCCGTGCGCGTCGAGTTCGGCTGTGGCTTGCGGCCAGTCGAGGGCGTCGATGCGCCGCGCGATGGACGTCGGCGAGGCGTCGGCGGTCGCGGATTCGCGCGGCCGTCGAAGCGGCGTGTCTGTGCGGTCGAACAGTGTGGCCTGGGTGTCGGATGCAAGGTTCGGCATGTGGGCTCCCGTAGCGGCGGTTGCGCCGCTCTGCGGTTTGGGATGCCGTTCAGTCTATGCAGGCGGGCGCGCTCGCACACTCCGCGTCTTGCGCTCTCATTCGATGCAAACCCCGACGCAAACCCCGACGCAAACCCCGACGCAAACCCCGACGCAAACCCAGAACGGCCGCTCAGACGAAGCGCACCATCAGATCGGCGTCGTAATAGACGCCATCGATGCACATCGAATCCGGCTCGGTGCCATACACGCGAAAGCCGAGCGATGCGTACAGCGCGCAGGCGGGAACGTTCGCGCTCGTGACGAGCAACATGACCTGACGCAAGCCGTCGACCTGCGCTGCGCGCGTGAGCAGCGCCGACAGCAGCGCGCGGCCGATGCCTCGTCCCGCCGCCTCGTCCGCGACATACATGCCGACCACGTAGCCTTTGTGCCGCTCTTTGTGCCGCGTCTCGCGCATGAGGCCGACCGTACCGTGCAGCGCGCCTTGCGCCGACGAAAACGCGCCCAGCAGGAAATTGCCGGACGTGGCGTGCGTGCCCGCCAGCATCGCATCGTGTTGCGACGGCCCGCGTTCGAGCGCTTCCTCGTAGCTTTGCCCGAACGCTTCGGGGTGAGCTTGCAGGCCGCGCAGACGCAGCGCGAAAAACGCGTCTCGGTCGGCGGCGCCAAGCTGGCGAATCACGATGTCGTCAGCCATGCGCGCCTCAGGCTTGCGTTGCGGATGCGGCCCGCGTATCGGCGAACTTGCGCAACGCGTCGGCTGTTTGCGGATCGGCGGGAAAGAACGCTTCGATGGCCAGTTCCGACAGCGTGACATCGACGGGCGTGCCGAACACCGTCGTCGTGCTGAAGAACGACAGCATGCCGATGTCGGTGCGCAGGCGCAGCGGCACGGCGATCTGTTCGAGGGGCGACGCGTGGCTGTCGCCGGCGGGCTCGGCGTCGGGCGGCGTCGGATAGGCGGCGAGCTCGTCGTAGAGCGCGGCGAGCGTCGCGTCGGCGCTCACGTCGATCTGCCGCTGCAGGCGCGACAGCAGATGCGCGCGCCACGCATGCCAGTTGGCGATCCGCGACGCGATGCCGTCGGGATGCATCGACAGCCGCAGCGCATTGACGGGCGCCTCCAGCAGCGCGGGCTTCGCGCCCGACAGCAGCGGCGCAAGCGCATGGTTCGCGGCGACGATCGTCCAGTGACGGTCGACAGCCACGGCGGGATACGGTTCATGGCCTTTGAGCACGAGCTCGACGGCCTCGCGCGCCGCGTCCAGCTGCGGGTCGCTCAGCGCGCGCTCGCGATAGAGCGGCGCATAGCCGGCCGCGACCAGCAGCGCGTTGCGCGCGCGCAGCGGGATGTCGAGCCGCTCGGCCAGATGCATGACCATCTCGCGGCTCGGCAGCGCGCGGCCGGATTCGACGAAGCTCAGATGGCGCGTCGAAATCTCGGCCTCGGAGGCGAGCAGCAGCTGGCTCATCCGGCGTCGCTGGCGCCATTCGCGCAGCATGTCGCCGACCGTGCGGCTCATCGAGGCGGCGCCCGCGGGCGCGCAGGAAGTGGCAGTGAGCGTGTTCATGCCGACGATGATAGCCAAAGCGCGACACGATTCCATTACCTCCGAGGTAATCCCGCCCGCGCACGTTCGATCGCCGGCGTGCGCGAACGCGCTCATACTGGAGTTCTCGCGACGGCTCGTGGAGGCGAACATGTGGGACAAGATCGAGCATAACGGCCAGGAAGTGTGGGTGCTGCCCGTCACCGCGTATGGGCCGCCCGTGCCGGAAACCTTGTGGCACTACATCGGCTACGTGTGCCGGCACGGCGCCGACGCGCACCTCGCGGGACAGAGCCGGCGTTTCCAGCAACTCGTCGCGACCTTCCACAGCGAAGAAGAAGCCCGCGAAGCCGGCTACGAGGAAGGCCGGCGGCTCGCCGATCAAACGGACGCGGCCACGGCGTAGCGTGTTGTCGCGCCACGTCGCGCATCCCGTTCATCCCCTCTCTTTTCACGGCGCGGGCACGCATCGAAGTCGCTCGCGCCGGCGAATCTTTACCTCCCGCGTAATCGACCCGCGCACGCCTATCGACGAACCTTCAGTCCGAGGCCGCCGCATCCATGTTCATGGTGGCCGTCTCGACCATCCACCGACTGAAGGAGTCTCAGATGAACGCGCATACCGCACTGATCGACCGTTACTTCGACGCCTGGAATGAAACCGACGCGGGCCGCCGCCGCGAGCTGATCGCCGCGACCTGGTCGAAAGATGCTGCGTATGTCGATCCGCTTTTGTCCGGCAACGGGCACGACGGCATCGACGCAATGATCCGCGCCGTGCACGAGCGCTTTGCGCATCACACATTCCGGCGCACGACTGACGTCGACGGCTTCGGCAACCGGCTGCGTTTCTCGTGGGCGTTGCTGACGCCCGCGGGCACGCCGGTGGTGAAGGGCTCGGACTTCGGCATCGTCGATACGGACGGGCGGCTGCAGGCGGTGACGGGGTTTCTCGATGAAGCGCCTGGGATGTGACTTGCCGTCAGAGCGGAGAAACAATCATGTATGAGCACGCCGATACCCCCAACGCCGCCACATGCGAGCGCATGCTGCGCGCCATCGATGCCGCTTCCGTTGCCATCGCGGGCTTTGCGCTGCTGGCGGGCACCCGCGCCTTCGCGTTCATCGCGATCGTCGCGTGGCGCGAGCCCGTGGTCGGCGGCGCGGGGCTCGTCGTGCTCGCGCTCGTCGGCTGGATGCGCTGCTGCTGGCGCCGTCATGTCATCGCACACACGTTGACGTCCGCATCCGGCCCCACTACAGTGCGCTTCGCGGTATGCGCAAGTCGATTCGAACTTCAACGAGACCCCGGGGAACGCAAGACCATGCAAACAACCAATAATGTCGGCACTATCGGTATGGGCAGCACAGGGAACACAGCGAACACAGGCGGCACGAGCGGCACGCGCGCTCGCAATCAGCCGAGCTTCAAGGCGCTCCTCGACGAACTGACCGAACACACGAAGGGCTCGACAGCAGAACAGATGCAAAAGGCGATTCTCGCGCAGCTAGGCGTCAGCGAAGAGGACCTGAAAAAGATGTCGCCCGAAGAGCGCGAAAAGGTCATGCAGAAGGTCCGCGAGATGTTGAAGAAAGAACTGGAAGCGCAAAAGCAGATCGAGGAAATGCAGAAGGGCAACAAGATCCGCGTGTCGGTTTGATGACGCGCGGCCGTCCAGCTTGACGGCAGTGGTGCGAGGGGCTCGCGTAGAATCGACCCCTCCGTCCCAGCACGCAACCGGGCACGCCCTGGCGCTGCGTCGAACCGCTGCATCATGAGTCACGATCCCGCCCACAGCCTCGCGCAGGCCCAGCAGAAATTCGCCGCCGGCCAGTATGACGAGGCCGCCGCGCTGCTGCACGGCATTCTGTCCGTCGATCCCGCTCACAACGAGGCACTCGAAGCGCTCGGCTACGTCGCGGCAAAGCAAGGCGATTACGCGCGCGCGGCCGACTACGCGATCCGCGCCGCGCAGCCCGCATCGACCAATCCCCAGCAGCTTCATTTCGCCGCTCACATCTGCCAGCTGGCCGCGCGTCACGCCGATGCCGTCGCGCTGTACGAGCGCGTGCTCGCCGCCGTGCCGGATCACGCCGAATCGCTGCATGGCGCGGCGATGTCGCTCGTGCAGACGGGCGAGCACGCGCGCGCGCTGCAGTATCTCGCGCGGCTTGCGCAGCGCTATCCGCAATCGGCCGAAGTGCACTACAACCGCGGCACGCTGCTCGGCACGATGGAGCGCTACGACGAAGAGCTCGCCGCGTATCGGCAGGCGATCGCGTTGCAGCCGAACTTCGTGCGCGCCTATGTGAATCTCGGTGTCGCGCTGCGCGATCTGCATCGTTTCGACGAAGCGCTGCAGCAGTTCAGGAAGGCCGTGTCGATCGATGCGAACGACGCGGGCGCGCGCACCAACCGCGCGCAGACCAATCTGCTGCTCGGCGAGTTCGAGCACGGCTGGCGCGAGTACGAGTGGCGCTGGCGGGACGGCACGATGCAACACGGCTTGCCCGATGCCACGCTGTGGACAGGCAAGCAGAACCTGCGCGACAAGACCGTGCTCGTGCATGCAGAGCAAGGTTTCGGCGACACGCTGCAGTTCATCCGCTTCATTGGCCGCCTGAGCGCGATGGGCGCGCGCGTGGTCTTGCGTGTTCAGGACGCGCTGTGGCCGCTGCTGCGCGACTTTTCCGGCACAACCGATGTGATCGGCGAATCCGCGCCGCTGCCCGCGTTCGACTATCACATTCCGATGCTGAGTCTCGCGTTTGCATTGAAAGTGCGCGAAGGCGATCTTCGCGTCGAAACGCCTTACGTCCACGCCGATCCCCAGCGGTTCGCGCAGTGGACGGACGTGTTTGCAAAAGACGATGCACGGCCGCGCGTCGGCATCGCGTGGTCGGGCAGCCGCACGCATCTGAACGACCACAACCGGTCGATTCCCCTTGCGCAGTGCGCGCCGCTATTCGACGCTGACGTGCACTTCGTGTCGCTGGTGAAGGACGTGCGCGAACGCGATCGCGCATATGTCGACGAACTCGCCGCGCGCGGCGTCTTGCGCGATGTGGCGGACCGCCTGACGAGTTTCGCCGACACGGCTGCGCTGATCGCGCAACTCGATCTGGTGATAACCGTCGACACCGCCGTTGCGCATCTGGCTGGCGCACTCGGCAAGCCCGTGTGGATAGCGCTGCCGTTCACGCCTGACTGGCGCTGGCAACTGAAGCGCGACGATAGTCCGTGGTATCCCCAGATGCGCCTGTTCCGTCAGACGAAGCGCAACGACTGGAGCGACGCGTTACGCGATTTGCGCACGGCGCTCGACGCTTGGCATAGCGCATAGTGCGGCCAAGCTTCGCGTCGGCAAAAAAAACGGAGCACTGTGCGTGCTCCGTTCTTTACATCGACGACGGGATCAACCCACTGTCACATCGATTCGCCGCGGCTGTGCCTGCTCGCGACGCGGAATGACGAGCTTCAGCACGCCGTCCTTCAGGTTCGCTTCGATCTTCGACGTATCGAAGTCGTCGCTGATCGTGAAGCGCCGCGCGAAAAAGGGCGCGCGCACTTCGGCATGCGAGAGCCGCACGCTCGCAGCGCCAGCAAGGGCCGACTCGCCTTCGATCGTCAAGCTGCCGTCGTGAACACGAATATCGAGCTTGTCCTTCGATACGCCGGGCAGATCCGCCCATAGCGTCACAGCCTTGCTGTCCTCGACGATATCGACGGGCGGCGTCAGCGTCATGCGCCGCTCGCGTGCGCTATTGCCGCTCACTGCGCTTTCGTCGCGCTGGGTCACTTGAGTGTTGTCGCTCATGATTTCACCTTGCATTCATTGAACCGTGATGGCGCGCGGCTTCGACGCTTCGCGTTTGCCGACCGTGATGACGAGGCAGCCGTCGACGTATCGTGCCTGCACGTTGTCGGGATCGGCGTACTGCGGCAATTCGACGACGCGGCGGAACGCGCCGCTGAAGCGCTCCTGCGCATAGGCGCGCTCGCCTTCCTGCGTGGACGTACGCGTTGCCGCGCGCTCGCCCGCGATGGTCAGCAGGCCCTTGTCGATCGATAGTTCGAGCTTCGACGGATCGATGCCGGGCGCGAAGGCAACGATCTCGATTGAGTTGTCGGTGGTGCCGATATTGAGGCTCGGGAAGGCGCCCGCGCGGCTGGAGCGCAGGCTCGAAGGATGGCCGCCAAACAGGCTCGACATGTGCCGCTGCAAACGGTCGAGTTCGCTGAACAGATCGGGTCGGTAATAGAAGTCACTCATGGTCGCGCTCTCCTCTGAGCGGCAACGTGCGCGGGCCCGAATGTGCGGGACGTCCGCGATGCCGCGACGAACGATGTGGATAGGCAGCGCCTGTCATGTCGACGCAGCGTCTGCCTGCCTGATGCGATAAATAGGAAGCCAATCGAAATTTTCAAGTGCGATTTCCGCAAAAAAAGTGCCCTTGAAACGATTAGAAAAGGCCTCAAATCACGCAGTTTTTCGACACATTGCGATGTTCTGGATCAGGCGGCGCGCCCTGATGTGTGCACCCGTGCAACCGTTGCCGTAAAGGACGGATCGAGACGCTGTTTCAGCCGCGCCGCGTCGAATGGCGCTTCCACTTTCTTGTCGTTGTCGAAGTAGACGAGTACGTCGCGCGAGCGCGCGGGCGGCGCGGCGCGGCGGCCCAGGCGCACCGCATCGGGCGGTTCACCGCCATGCGACCATGCATCGATACGCGCGGCAAACCGGTCGAGCGCCGCGTCCGTGTAAGCGCCGCCGTACAGCGTCTCGCTGCCGTGCAGGCGCAGATAGACGAAATTGCTCGTCACGTCCTCGGTATACGGCCAGTTCGCCACGGCATCCGATACCACCAGCGCCGCCTTGTATTTGCGCAGCAGCGCGGCGAACGCTGGCACGCAAAAGCTCGCATGACGGATTTCGATGGCGTGCCGCAAGCGGCGATTCGCTTTCACCTCGAACCACGGCTCTTTCACGCGGCCGTCATGCTGGCGCGCGAGGGCGGCCGCCGCTTCGGCATCGCGCGGCAACAGCGCAAGAAACGCTTCGAACGATTCCGGTGCGAATGCGAAATTGGGCGGGAATTGCCACAGAAAGGCATCCAGTTTGTCGCGCAACGCGAGCACGCCCGACGCGAAGAAATTCGCAATGGCGGGCCGTGCGGTGTCGTCGCGAAAGCGCAGCATGTGCGTCAGATAGCGCGGCCCTTTGACGCTGAACGTGAAGCCGTCGGGCGTCGCGTCGTACCACGATAGATAGCTGCCGATGCTTTGCAGCGAATAGTGCGAGCCGTTGATCTCGATGGTGTCGACGGCTCGCGACGCGAATTCGAGTTCGCGCTTCTGCGGCAGTTTCGGCGGATAGAACACGCCGCGCCAGCCACTATAGCGCCATCCGGAGATGCCGATCCTCACGGTCATGGGCGTTGCCTCGATGTCACGGATGCTCGCATGCTGCAAACCGCGTTCCCACGCTCGCCGCTTCATCGCCGGACCCTGGTGAAAACACTAACCAGTGCTTTCAGCCGCCCTCGAACCGCCGCCATATAACCGTCCCCGCGACGTTGACCCGCTTCGATCGACCACAAATCAGGGAAACGATCATAACGACACTTGTTAGAATCCTATCAACCGATGTACGATGGCTGCCAACAAATCATCAGCCGTTGTTGTGCGTTGCACAAACCTGTGGACGTCTTATGCCTGATCCTTCCATGTCTTCCTCCGTCGTCGCGTTGCGGCGTGCGCCCGTCGTTCATCCCGTACGCAATCCCGGCGTGCCTTTCGATCTCGCGTGGCTCGATGGGCTGCGCGTGAACCAGTCGGCCGTCGAGCGGCGCACGGCCACGCTCGGCACGCGCCGCACCGTCAAGAAAGATGCGCAGGCCGCGTGGCTGTTGAAGGCCGTCACCTGCATCGATCTCACGACGCTCAACGGCGACGACACGGAAGGCCGCGTGCGCCGGCTGTGCGCGAAGGCGAGGCAGCCGGTGCGCGCCGACATCCTCGCGGCGCTGGGTGTGCCGCCGCACAGCATCACGACGGGCGCCGTGTGCGTCTATCACCGCTACGTGGCCGCCGCCGTCGATGCGCTCGAGGGCAGCGGCGTTCCCGTCGCTGCCGTGTCGACGGGCTTTCCCGCCGGCCTGATTCCGCATCCGCTGAAGCTCAAGGAGATCGAGGCATCCGTCGCGGACGGCGCGCAGGAAATCGACATCGTCGTCACCCGCGAGCATGTGCTGACGGGTAACTGGCAGGCGCTGTACGACGAAGTGCGCGAGTTCCGCGCCGCGTGCGGCGACGCGCATCTGAAAGCGATTCTCGCGACGGGCGATATCCAGACGCTGTCGAACGTCGCGCGCGCGTCGATGATCTGCATGATGGCGGGCGCCGATTTCATCAAGACGTCGACGGGCAAGGAGGGCGTCAACGCGACGCTCGACGTGTCGCTCGTCATGGCGCGCATGATTCGCGAATACCACGCGCGCACGGGCATCCTGATCGGCTTCAAGCCGGCGGGCGGCGTGTCGAACGCGAAGACGGCGCTGTCGTATCAGATCCTGATGAAAGAAGAACTGGGGCGCGCTTGGCTCGAACCCGAACTGTTCCGCTTCGGCGCGTCCAGTCTTCTCGCCGATATCGAACGCCAGCTCGAGCACTACGCGACTGGCCGTTACTCCGCCTTCAACCGTCACCCTGTAGCCTGAGCAGATCGATCCCATGAGCGTAGCCGAGTATTTTTCATCGATGGAGTACGGTCCCGCACCCGAGGACGATCAGCCCGTGCGCGCCTGGCTCGCGCAGCATGACGCGACGTTCGGTCATTTCATCGACGGCGGATGGCGCGCGCCCGTAGCGGGCGAGCGCTTCGCGTCGCACGAACCCGCGACGGGCGAACTGCTCGCGCACATCGCGCAGGGCGACGCCGCGGACATCGATGCCGCTGTTGCCGCCGCGCGCGCCGCGCAGCCGGGTTGGCTCGAACTGGGCGGCAAGGGCCGCGCGCGGCATCTGTATGCGCTCTCGCGGATGGTGCAGCGTCATAGCCGTCTGTTTGCTGTGCTCGAAGCGCTCGACAACGGCAAGCCGATCCGCGAGACGCGCGACATCGATATTCCCCTTGTTTCAAGACATTTTCTGCATCACGCGGGCTGGGCGCAGTTGCAGGACAGCGAGTTCAGGGACTTCGCGCCGCTTGGCGTGATCGGGCAGATCGTGCCGTGGAATTTCCCGCTGCTGATGCTCGCGTGGAAGATCGCGCCCGCCATCGCGACGGGCAACTGCGTCGTGCTGAAGCCCGCCGAATACACGCCGCTCACGGCACTGCTGTTCGCCGAACTCGCGCATCGCGCAGGTCTGCCGAAGGGCGTGCTGAACGTCGTGACGGGCGACGGTCGCACGGGCGCGGCGCTCGTCGAGCATTGGGGCGTCGACAAGATCGCGTTCACCGGTTCGACGGAAGTGGGCCGCCAGATTCGCGCGGCCACGGCGGGCTCGGGCAAGTCGCTGACGCTGGAACTGGGCGGCAAATCGCCGTTCATCGTGTTCGACGATGCGGATCTCGACGGCGCCGTGGAAGGCGTGGTCGACGCGATCTGGTTCAACCAGGGCCAGGTGTGCTGCGCGGGCTCGCGTCTGCTGGTGCAGGAAGGCGTCGCGGCGCGCTTCGTCGACAAGCTCAAGCGCCGCATGGCGACGCTGCGCGTCGGGCCGTCGCTCGACAAGAGCATCGACATGGGAGCGATCGTCGATAAGGTGCAGCTCGAGCGCATCGAATCGCTCGTGGAAGCAGGGCGACTCGAGGGCTGCGAGATTTATCAGGCAGCAGACAGCGCCGTGCCCGCCGACGGCTGCTTCTATCCGCCCACGCTCGTCACGGGCGTCGCGCCGGCATCGACGTTGGCACAGGAAGAGATCTTCGGGCCCGTGCTCGTCACGATGACGTTCCGCACGCCCGACGAAGCCGTCGCGCTCGCGAACAACACGCGCTACGGCCTTGCGGCGAGCATCTGGAGCGAGACGATCGGCCGCGCGCTGGATATTGCACCGCGTCTTGCGTGCGGCGTCGTGTGGGTCAACGCCACGAATCTGTTCGACGCGGCTGTCGGTTTCGGCGGCTATCGCGAATCCGGCTATGGACGCGAAGGCGGCCGCGAAGGCATCTACGAATATGTGAAACCGAAAGCGTGGCTTGCTTTGCAAGAGCGCCGCCCTGTGCATCAGCTGAGCGCAACGCATGCTGACGACACGCGGCGCGACGCCGATGTGTTTGCGATCGACCGCACGCCCAAGCTTTTCATCGGCGGCAAGCAGGCGCGGCCCGACAGCGGCTACACGCTGCCCGTATATGGCGCCGACGGCGTGCTCGTCGGCGAAGTGGCCGAGGGCAACCGTAAGGACATTCGCAACGCTGTCGCGGCGGCGCGCGGCGCGCACAAGTGGTCGCAGACCACGGCGCACAACCGCGCGCAGGTGAGCTACTACCTCGCTGAAAATCTCGCCGTGCGCGCGCACGAATTCGTGCAGCAACTGATGAAGCGCACGGGCGCGACGGAAGCCGAGGCGCGCCGCGAAGTGGACGCATCGGTCACGCGGCTTTTCACGTATGCTGCATGGGCCGACAAATTCGACGGCGCGGTGCATGCGCCGCCATTGCGCGGCGTCGCGCTGGCCATGAACGAGCCGCTTGGCGTGATCGGCATTGCGTGCCCGGATGAAGCGCCGCTGCTGTCGTTCGTTTCGCTGGTCGCGCCCGCGCTCGCGATGGGCAATCGCGTCGTGGTATTGCCGAGTTCGTCAAGTCCGCTTACAGTGACCGACTTCTATCAGGTGGTGGAAACGTCGGACGTGCCGGCGGGCGTGCTCAACATCGTCACGGGCGAACGCGGCGCGTTGCTGCCGGCGCTCGCGAAGCATGACGACGTCGATGCGCTGTGGTGCTTCGGCACCGCGAAGGATTCGGCGCTGGCCGAGCGCGAGTCGGTCGGCAACCTGAAGCGCACGTTCGTCGATCACGGCCGCGCGTTCGACTGGTTCGACAATGCAAGCGAGGGCCCGGCGTTTCTACGCCATGCAACACAGGTCAAGAACATCTGGATACCGTATGGCGACTGATCGCAAGCTGATCGCCTGATAGAGACTGACCGCCCTGAAAATCAAGGCCAAATAGCGCGCCAACCGAAAAACGGAGGAGACAACGTGCTGAAGAATCTGGACCCGCTGTTGAATGCCGATGTGCTGCACGCGCTGCGCGCGATGGGCCACGGCGACGAAGTCGTGATTTGCGACGCGAACTTTCCGGGCGACTCGGTCGCGCGTGAAAGCGTGACGGGCAAGCTGCTGCGGCTCGACGGGGTCGGTGCGCCGCGCGCGGTTCGCGCGGTGCTGTCGGTGCTGCCGCTCGATACCTTCGTCGATGATCCTGCGCTGCGCATGGAAGTGGTCGGCGAACCCGATACGATTCCCGTCGTGCAGCGCGAAGCGCAAGCCGAAGTGAACGAGGCCGAAGGGCGCGACGTGCCGTTCGTCGGCATCGAACGTTTTGCGTTCTACGCGCGGGCGAAGAAGGCGTACTGCGTGATCGCCACGGGCGAGACGCGCGGCTACGGCTGCTTTGTGTTCAAGAAAGGTGTGCTGCTTGCGCCGGATGCTCCTGCAACGAAGGATTGAACACGATGGCCATGCAACAGAAACAAGGCCGCGTCGTCATTCTCGGCATCTATGTGACCGACCTCACGTTCCGCGCGGACCGCATGCCGCTGATCGGCGAAACGGTCGCGGGCAACGCGTTCAAGATGGGCCCCGGCGGCAAGGGTTCGAACCAGGCGGTCGCGGCCGCGCGCGCAGGCGCCGACGTCGTGTTCTGCACGCGCATCGGCAACGACGCGTTCGGCCAGATCGCACGCTCGACGTGGGACGCTGAAGGCATCACCGCGCGCGCGTCGGTGATCGACGGTGCGTCGACGGGCGCGGCGCATATCTTCGTCGACGACATCACGGGCAAGAACGCGATCATCGTCGCGTCGGGCGCGGCAGGCACGATGAATCCCGGCGACGTCGATGCAATCGAAGCCGACATCGCATCCGCGCGCGTGTTCGTCACGCAACTCGAACAACCGGTTTCCGCCGCGAAACATGGGCTCGAAGTCGCGCGCAAGCATGGCGTGACCACCGTGTTCAATCCCGCGCCGGCATTGCCGCTCGACGACAGCATCTATCCGCTGTGCGACTACATCACGCCGAACGAATCGGAGACGGCCGCGCTGACGGGCGTCGAAGTGAACAACGTCGACGATGCGCGCGCGCCGCCGACGTGCTGCTGAAAAAAGGTGTGCGCAACGTGATCGTGACGCTCGGCGAAGCAGGCGCATTGCTGCATTCGGCTGAACAATCGGTGTTCGTGCCTGCGTTCCAATGCGGGCGCGTCGTCGAGACGGCAGGGGCGGGCGACGGCTTCACGGGCGGCTTCGCGGCGGCGCTCGCGCGCGGCGCGGATGCCGTCGAGGCCCTGCGTTTTGGCTGCGCGCTCGCGGGCATTTCGGTGACGCGCCCCGGCACCGCGCCGTCGATGCCGATGCTGCACGAAGTCAACGAAGTGCTGGCACGCAACGGTCATACGCTTTCAACGCATTGAGCGCGCGGGCCGCTATGCGGCGCGCGGCGAAGGAGTTCGTTTCGACATGAAGTCCTTGCTTTCCTCCGGCCTGTTTCGCGACCGGCAACTGAATTTTCTGCTGGCCGTCAACGTGCTTGTCGTGCTGGTGGCGACATGGGTGTCGCAGGGCCAGTTCGTCTCGCTCGACAACCTGCAGTCGATGGGCGGGCAATTGCCCGAACTCGGGCTGCTCGCGCTCGGCATCATGCTGTCGATGGTGTCGGGCAACGGCGGTATCGATCTGTCGGGCGTCGGGCTCGCAAACCTGTCGGGCATGGTCGCGGCGTTGATCGTGCCCAAGTTCATCAGCGGCGACGATTCGCCCGCGCTCTATACGAGTGTTTTTTGCGCGATCGTCGTCGCAATGGGTTTGATCGGCGGCTTTATCAACGGCGTGGTGATTGCGCGTCTGCGCCTCACGCCGATTCTCTGCACGCTCGGCACGCAACTGCTGTTTACGGGCGCCGCTGTCGTGCTGAGCAACGGCGCTTCCGTGCACGTCGATTATGTCGAGCCGCTGTCCGATATCGGCAACGGTACGTGGTTTCAGGTGCCCGTCTCGTTCGTGATCTTCATCGCCGCCGTGATCGTGCTCGGCTGGGTCCTCAGGCGCAGTCCGTTCGGCTTGCGGTTATATCTGATGGGCACGAATCCGAAGGCCGCGTTTTACACGGGCATTCCGCGCGCGCGGATGCTGATTCTCACCTACACGATGTGCGGCGTGCTCGCGTCGCTCGCGGGGTTGATCAGCGTCACGCATACGTCGAGCGCAAAGTGGGACTACGGCAATTCGTATCTGCTGATCGCCATTCTGATTGCCGTGATGGGTGGCGTGAATCCGGCGGGCGGCTATGGGCGCATCGTTTGCGTGTTTTTCGCGGCGACGGTGCTGCAGTTTCTGTCGAGCCTGTTCAATCTGCTCGGCGTGTCGCAGTTCTTCGGCGATTGCGCGTGGGGATTTCTGCTGCTGCTTTCGCTGGCGTTTGCGGGCGGTGAGCGGGTGCGCGCGATTTTCGGTTTTGCGCAGCCGAACCAGCGGCGTTAGCGCGGCAATAACGGTTTTATCGGCGGTTTGAGCGGATATCGGTGCCCTGGATTTCCGCATGCAGATGAAGGGGCGACAAAACGGAAAGTCATAGCGGAACGACGAAAAGCAAAGGAGACAGACGCATGAAACTGACACGACTGAGTGCTGCAATTGCAGCGGGCGCACTTGCAGTAGGCGTGATCGCTGCCGCGCAGGCCGCGACCAACGAAACGATCGTCACCGTGGTCAAGGTGACGGGCATCAACTGGTTCAACCGGATGGACGAGGGCGTCAAGGAGTTCGCGAAGGACAACCCCGGCGTGCAGGCCTATCAGACGGGGCCGGGCCGCGCCGACGCCGCGCAGCAGCTGAAGATCATCGAAGACCTGATTGCGAAGAAGGTGACGGCGATCGCCGTCGTGCCATACGACCCGCCGACGCTCGAACCCGCGCTGAAGAAGGCGATGGATCGCGGCATCAAGGTCGTCACGCATGAAGCGGACAACGAGAAGAACACGATGGTCGACATCGAAGCGTTCGACAACTCCGCCTACGGTGCGGGCCTGAACGAGCGCCTCGCATCGTGCATGCACGACGACGGCAAGTGGGCCGTGCTGGTCGGCTCGCTCGGCAGCCGCTCGCAGGTGCAATGGGCTGACGGCGGCATCAACAACGCCAAGGCCAAGTACCCGAAGATGAATCTCGTCGAGCCGAAGCTCGAAACGAACAACGACGGCGAGAAGGCGTATGAAGTCGCGAAGGAAGTGCTGCGCAAGCATCCGGACCTGAAGGGCTTCCAGGGCTCGTCTTCGCTGGACGTGATCGGCATTGGCCGCGCCGTCGAGGAAGCCGGCCTGCAGGGCAAGATCTGCGTATACGGCACGGGCCTGCCGACGGAAGCGGGCAAGTTCCTCGAAAGCGGCGCTGTGAACGGCATCGCGTTCTGGGACCCGAAGCTCGCGGGCATCGCGATGAACAAGGTCGCGCAGATGCTGGTGGACGGCAAGACGGTGCAGAACGGGCAGGATCTCGGCATTCCGGGCTACACGAAGGTGACGGTCGAAAAAGGACCGGGCAAGGGCATCATCGTGCGCGGTCAGGGTTGGGTGAACGTCGACAAGACGAACTACAAGCAATACAACTTCTGATCCAGCAACAGCGCGTGCGGACTTTCGAACGAAAGTCCGCACGCGGCGACATTCATCTGGAGCACGGCTTTTCAGCATGAATCAAAACGTTTCCCCCACGCCGTTTTTGCAGGTCGTCGGCGTACACAAGCGGTTCACGGGCGTGCACGCGTTGCGCGGCGTGAGCCTCGCGTTCGAGCGCGGGCAGATCTATCATCTGCTCGGCGAAAACGGCTGCGGCAAGAGCACGCTGATCAAGATCATCTCCGGCGCGCAGCCGCCCGATGAAGGCGAGCTGATCATCGAAGGCGTGAGTCATGCGAAGCTGACGGCGCTCGAATCGCTGGCGGCAGGCATCGAAACGGTCTATCAGGATCTGTCGCTGCTGCCGAACATGAGCGTCGCGGAGAACGTCGCGCTGACGTCGGAGCTTGCCGAACATGGCGGGCGTCTGACGCGCACGTTCGACCGCAAAGCGCTGGCACGCACGGCGGCGAAAGCGCTCGAAGCCGTGGGCCTGCCTGGCGACGCGGAATTTCAGGCGACATTGATCGAACAGTTGCCGCTCGCGACGCGGCAACTCGTGGCGATCGCGCGCGCGATTGCGAGCGAAGCGAAGTTCGTCATCATGGACGAGCCAACCACGTCGCTCACGCAAAAGGAAGTGGATAACCTGATCGCCGTGCTCGGCAATTTGCGCGCGCAGGGCGTGACGGTGCTGTTCGTGAGCCACAAGCTCGACGAATGCTATGCGATCGGCGGCGAAGTGATCGTGCTGCGCGATGGCCAGAAGATGGCGCAAGGGCCCATCGGCGATTACACGAAGGCGCAGATCAGCGAACTGATGACGGGCCGTCATCTGACGAACGAACGTTATCGGGTGGGCGAGATCGGCAAGGAAGTCGTACTCGACGTGCGGGGCTTCACGCGCGGCGCGCAGTTTCGCGACGTGTCGTTCGCGCTGCATCGTGGCGAGATTCTCGGCGTGACAGGGCTGCTCGACTCGGGCCGCAACGAACTGGCGCGCGCGCTCGCGGGCGTTGCACCCGCCGAGAGCGGCAAGGTCACGCTCGAAGGCAAGTCTGTCTCGTTGCGCACGCCGTCGGACGCGAAAGATCATCGCATCGGCTATGTGCCTGAAGACCGCCTGAATGAAGGGCTTTTTCTCGACAAGCCGATTCGCGACAACGTGATCACCGCGATGATTTCGAGTCTGCGCGACCGCTTCGGCCAGATCGACCGCGCGCGCGCGACACAGCTTGCCGAACAGACCGTGAAGGACCTGCAGATTGCGACGCCGGGCGTCGACAAACCGGTGCAGTCGCTGTCGGGCGGCAACCAGCAGCGCGTGCTGATCGGCCGCTGGCTGGCCATCGATCCGCGCGTGCTGATCCTGCACGGGCCGACGGTGGGCGTCGATGTGGGATCGAAGGACATCATCTATCGCATCATGCAGAAGCTGTCGCAGCGAGGCATCGGCATCATCCTGATCAGCGATGACCTGCCCGAACTGCTGCAGAACTGCGATCGCATTCTGATGATGAAGAAGGGTCGCGTGGCGAGCCAGTACCGCGCGGACCAGTTGAACGAAGCGGAGCTGTATCACGCTCTGTTGTCAGAGGCTGCATGACATGTCGTCTATCACGAACCGGACCATGACTACCCCCAACGTCATCGAAATCGCACCCGAGGTCAAGCCGCCGACGTGGCGCGCCAAGCTCTCGCGCAACCCGGAGTGGTTCACGGCGGGGCTGATCGTCGTGATGTGCGTGGTCGTCGGCGCGATCAATCCGCGCTTCTTCCAGCTGGCGACGCTGTTCGATCTGCTGCATTCGGCGACGACGATGTCTCTGTTCGCACTCGGCACGCTGGTGGTGCTGGCGTCGGGCGGCATCGATGTGTCGTTCACGGCGATCGGCGCCTTGACCATGTATGCGATCACGAAGGCCGTGTTCGCATGGTGGCCCGATGCGCCGTTTGCGCTGATCCTGATTGTCGGCGCACTGGGCGGCATCGTGCTCGGCGTGATCAACGGTGTGCTCGTGCATCGGCTGAAGGCGCCATCGCTGATCGTGACGATTGGCACGCAGTATCTGTATCGCGGCATTCTGCTGACGTTCATCGGTACGACGTTCTTCATGAACATACCGCACAGCATGGATCATTTCGGCCGCATTCCGCTGTTCTTCTATCACACGGCCGATGGCTTGCGCGCGGTGTTGCCGGCATCGGTGCTGGCGCTCGTGATTGCGGCTGTCGTCACATGGTGGCTGCTGAACCGCACAATGATGGGACGCGGTGTCTATGCGATGGGCGGCAGTCTCGCGATTGCCGAGCGGCTCGGCTACAACCTGCGCGCGATTCATCTGTTCGTGTTCGGATATACGGGGATGCTGGCGGGTATCGCGGGCATTCTGCATGTGTCGAACAACCGGCTCGCGAATCCGTTCGATCTCGTCGGCACCGAACTCGATGTGATTGCGGCTGTGATTCTGGGCGGCGCGCGCATTACGGGTGGCACCGGCACGGTCGCGGGTACGTTGCTGGGTGTTGTGCTTGTCACGCTGATCAATAGCGTTCTGATTCTTGTCGGTGTGCCGAGTACCTGGCAGAAGGTGATTATCGGGGCGTTCATTCTGATTGCCGGGACGTTGTTCGCTTTGCAGCGGAAGAGTTAGTTGTTGTTGTTGTCGGGTGCTTGCGGTTTGTGCTTGCCCCGGTGGTGGACGCGAACTCGACGCTCGACGAGCGCTGCGCATTGTTCAATGTGAACGTTGCGAACCGCGGTCGCCTGCGCGACGACGACGGGTTGGTGCGCCTGATCTGATGCCTGCTCGTCGCGGGGCTATCGTAAGTCATGCACCGGCACGACGCCGACGGCGAAGTTCCTGAAGCATTGCGTGTCGTTGCTCACGATCGCGCTGTCGTTGTTGCACTCGATGACGATGGCGCACGCCACGCGCAAATCACGATCCCGATCGACAGAACACCGTGCAGTTTCGGCTGCGCGCTTGCATGGTGACGTTGTCCACTATGTGGCCGTCGTATCGCCTTGCTGTACCTGCTCAACGCGATAGCATGCCGACAATGCCTGGACCGGTCTACGCCGCAGCGCCGAGTATGCGATGACCCGCACGTGCCATAAACAACTCAAGATTGAGCACCGGTTGTCGGGCAACGACGACCGATGGAGCGGCCCGGGAGAGCCCCAGGCGATGCGCCGGGCGACGTTTGACCGGCTACGCGTCGCGCTGGCGGACGTCGAAACCCGACGCTGAGTTTCACGCAAACGGGCAGGGTACTTCAAGACTTTCCCCGAAACGCGTGACTTGCACAGCGCGTTCCTTTTGTAGCGACGAGATTGCAAAAGTGTCCGCACGTCTGCGCACCAGCCAATTCGCCTGACTGATCCCCTGTTTCATCCAATCACCGACGCGCGCACTCGGGACAAAAGTTCCATTCAGAACGGAAACCGGGTTCGATTCGTAAGGAATGCGAATGACCCTAGAATGGCGATTCCCGTCACCCTGATCACCGTCTCATTCTCTATCGCTATCCCGGGTGACATCCGACGAGGAGTTTCCATGCGCTTTATCCACCCCATCTTCTTTATCGCGTTGGGTTTATTCGGTCTATGCACGATTGAATTTGGTGTTGTCGGCCTGATGCCCGAAATCATCTCCCGCTTTGGTGTGACCGCGCCCATCGCTGGTCAACTCACCGGGATCTTTGCGCTGGTCGTGGCGGTATGCGGCCCATTGCTCGTACTGCTGTTTTCGCGTTTCAATCGCAAGGGCATGCTTCTGGTGTCGCTTCTGATGTTCACGTTGAGCAGTTTCATTTCCGCGTACGTTACCGACTTCAACGTGCTCCTCATTGTGCGCATGGTTCCGGCGCTCTTCCATCCGGTGTTCTTTTCCCTCGCGTTTGTCTCCGCTGTCGCGCTTTATCCGCCGGAACAGGCCGCGCGCGCATCGTCCCTCGCGTTCCTCGGAACCAGTATTGGCATCGTCCTCGGCGTGCCGATCGTCGCTTGGGTTGGCAGCCACTTTTCCTACGAGTCAGCGTTTCATTTCACTGCGGCGGTGAATCTCCTTGCTCTCCTGGGCATATTCCTTCGCCTGCCGCAAATGTCAAACGTCGGCAACGGTTCGACCCGTCACCAGCTCAGAATCCTGAAAAAGCCCGCGCTGTGGCTGAACATTGGGTCCACCGGACTGATCTTTGCAGGGATGTTTGCCGTGTATAGCTATGCTGCCGAATACCTCAAGACGGTAGGTGGTATGAACGTCGACACCGTCAGCTTCCTTCTGGTGCTGTTCGGTCTCGGCGGCATCGGCGGCAACATGCTGGCCGGACGCCTCATCGGCTATAGCAAGGTCGCGACGGTCATGGCGCACCCCATCGCCATCGCGCTCGGCCTCTTGCTACTGGTTACCTTTAAAACCGAATTCACGCCGATGACGGTCATCATGATTTTCTGGGGCGCGGCGCATACATCGAGTCTTGTGATCACGCAAATCTGGCTGACATCCGAAGCACCGGAAGCACCGGAATTTGCAACGTCACTCTTCGCATCCATCGCCAATCTGGGTGTGGCAGTCGGCTCGTCAATCGGCGGTTGGTTCATCAAGACGTTTGGCATGTCCGCCATGTTCTGGTCAGGATGGCTGCTGCTCGGCGGTGCTCTCGCTCTGATCCTGATCCGGGTCGCAGTGATGAGGCAGACCGTCGGCGTGAAGCCCATGGGGCAAACCGTCGCTTGATTCCGAACAGTCCACTTTCAGAAAGCACAATGGCACATCATCTCTCCCGCGCGATCCTGCGCATGCTCGGGGCCGCGGCGGTCGGTGCGTTCATCATGGCGAGCGGCTCTTCCCTCGCGTATGCCGAAGAAGTCCGCAACGTCGTGCTGGTCCACGGAGCATTCGTCGATGCCAGCATCTGGGATGGCGTCATCCGTCGCCTTCAGAGGGACGGTTACGAAGTGCGCGCGGTCCAACTTCCGTTGACGTCGCTGGCAGAGGATGTCGCTGCTACTCAAGCCGTCCTGCGCCGCGTCGATGGACCTACGGTTCTGGTCGGCTATTCATGGGGCGGCGTGCCGGTCAGCGTAGCGGGCGTCGACTCGAAGGTGAAGGGTCTCGTTTATTTTGCGGCAGTGACCCCAGATCCGGGTCAATCGCTTAAGCAAATGCTCGCACCCTACGCCGAAAAAGCGATGCCAGGCATGGCCGCGGTGCAACGCGATGATGAGGATTTTTTATGGCTGGACCCCGCCCGCTTCGGCTTCGCGCTGGCACACGACGCCCCGCCGGACCTCGTTCGTGTCATGGCGGCAGCGGAAAAACCTACGGCCGAGCGGATTCTCTCGGACAAGCCTGAGCGCGCAGCGTGGCAAAGCAAGCCCACGTGGTATGCCGTCTCGACCGAAGACAAGATCTTCCCTGTTCAGTTGCAGCGCGACCTTGCCCGGAAAATCGGCGCTCGTGTTATCGAGCTCCCCACGGGGCATGCGTCGATTCTTTCCCGGCCAGACGACGCCAGCGCCTTAATCGAAAACGCTGCGCAGACGTTGTCGAAAAGGTAACGATTCCGAGGCAGCGCACTTCTGAAGGTTGAAGAAAACACTTCCATGAACACCCGAATCTACACTCCAAAACCCACGAGTTTTATCTACTCGATCAATGAATCCGATCAGTACTGGGCTCAGCATCATACCGGTGGAGACAACGCAAGAATCGTTCTTCTGCCTGACTGGGAAGGCGCTCACACGGCTTGGGCGCAGCGTATCGCATCGACCTATGCCATGACGTGCCAGGCGGAGGTGATTCTCACCGATCCTTACGGGGTGGATAACGCGTGCCCCTCCTTCGACGCCGCGGCCGTTTTCAATCAGAGATGTCTGAACCATCCCGACCAGGCTCGTATCATGTTGCGCGGAATGGCAAAGGCGCTCTCAAATCAATGGTGTAATGACGGCCCCCTTATCTTCGTGGGGTTTTGCTCCGGCGGTGCCTATTCGTTCGAAGCCGGGCGTGCGGATCTCGGCGCTGATGCGGTCTTCTGTGTCCATGGCAATCCACAAAGTCCAATGCCCCTGCAACATGCCGGCCGCTATCCGGTCTTTTGGGTGGTTCATGGCCACGATGACCCAATCATCACATCCGATCAGATCATGAGCTTTGAAAGCGAGATGCTGCAGGTCAACGCCGTCTGGTCCCTACACGTCATCAGCGGTGCAAAGCACAGTTTCACGCGCTTCGACAGCCGGTTTGAAAACGACGCTGTCGGGTATTCGCAAAGAGCCGAGGTTGAAACCCGGCATCTGGTGCGTTCCCAAATAGCGTCTTTTCACGAGATGCGGGCGTCGAGGATTGAGACGTGCAAAAAAGGGTGAACGCATAACCCGACGAAGCCCTGAGCAAGCCCTATAAGCCCGGTGCGAGTCCTTACTGCCTATTTCCGTGGGTACTGTTACATAAGCGAATTTGTGCGGCGCCTGTAGATCGCAGCCCGGGCCGGGAATAAAGTTCCATCCTGACGGTCGTTTCGCCTCATATTCTGATCCATTCGCCATTGTGAAAACTCCATTCCACGGCCACTAATTTATGCAATTTGTATTCCTTAGTAACCATTGGACTAAACTAAGCCAAAGAGAGAAGAATGGTTTCCATCGTCAGAGAAGTCAGCCAGCCCACGCCGGCGAAAGTATAGATCGTCGGTGCGGGGCCCACGGGTTTGACAGCAGCCGCATTTTTTGCCAGACAGAATGTCGATTTCGATCTGATTGACACGCGTTCGGCACCTGTGGATGAGTCGCGCGCATTGGGTGTACATGCGCGTTCGCTTGAATTCATGTCAATGCTCGGCCTCGACGAAGCGTTCATCGAACAAGGGCACCCTACGCGTTACATGACCTTTCATCGTGGCGAGAAGAAGCTGTTCAAGTTCGATTTCGGCGTGTTGGCGAACGAGACACGCTATCCCTACATGCTGGTTCTGCCGCAATCGCGATCCGAACGCATTCTCGCCGAGCATCTGAAGCAGGTGGGCGCGCGCATCGGCTGGCAATCGAAGCTGCGAAGCTTCAGCCAGGACGACGAAGGAGTCAGCGCAGAGATTGAGGATGCCGACGGCCAGATCACCCGGCGACGGTATAGCTATCTGATCGGTTGCGACGGCGCTGCCAGCCTCGTGCGCAATACGTTGGGCATTTCCTTTGAAGGCGAAACGTACCCGCTACAGTTTCTGCTCAGCGAGGTGAAGATCGACCGCAATGCAATCGACCGCAGTTCGAGCCACGTTTTTATGGGAAAAGAGACGACGGTTGCTGTGATCCCGCAACCGGACGACGTGTACCGCATAGTCGGCCCCGATTTCTCAGTTGGAAAGCAGTCTGAAGAGATCGCAGGAAAAAGGGAACTCGAATTCAATGATTTCGATCGTTTTCTGATCCGCAACGATCTGCTGCAACATGTTCGCTTGCAAAACCCGAGCCGTCTCGTCTCCTATCGAATTCACAAACGCGTTGCGGCCCGCTATAGACAAGGCAGAGTCTTCATTGCGGGCGACGCGGCGCACATCCACTCCCCGGCGGGTGGTCAGGGCATGAACACCGGTTTGAACGACGTGGCAAATCTGACCTGGAAGATCGCGGCGGTGCTTCAAGGTAATGCGGACGTGTCGCTCCTCGACAGCTACGAAGATGAACGCCGTCCGGCCGCGCTTAGTATCGTAACGAATGCTGATGCCGCGATGATGAAAGTGGTGTCTCGCAGCCTCGGAGCGAGGTTCCTCTTCGATTATATTGCGCCGCTTGTCACGCGTTACTACCAACCGTATCGCCTGCTCGCGACCATGGCGCAGTTGTCATGGCACTACCCGCAGCTAAAGGCCGGCCCAGGCAAAGCGGGAGCCAGCGACCCCGCCGTCGGCGCTCGGCTGGCCGATTACCCCTTGCGCGGCGGCGGGCGCGCCAATCAGCGGCTCGGCATAAGCCAATATGTGGCTTTCAGGTCGGGCGACGGTACCCGCACCGATACCGTCGACCACCCGCTCGTGCCGTCGAACGCGCGGCCGGGCAGGGGGATTGCATCGTTCGCGCAACCCGTCACGTTGGGGCCGGCGAAGAAGCCTTTCTCGGGGATCGTGCTCGTTCGGCCCGACGGCTATGTCGCGGCTACGTATGCATCGGAAAGTGAGTTGGACTCGACGCCGGTTCCGCAAGACTTTCCCCATGTGTCCCGGCTTTGAAGGATATCCGCGATGACGATTCTAGGCTTGCCCGGAAGCGCTGGCGAAATGCGCATGAAGCCCGTTTTCCTCAAGGCACTCGCGACGTGCGTCGGACGTCAGCAACTCAGCGTCGACGACGCGATCGCGCAAGGCTTCTATAGCCAGCGCCAAGCCGAACGCGATGGATACAGGATCATCCGTCGCGCCGAAACCGACGTACCTACCATGTCCGAGACGGTGTCGCTGACCGCGCTGGACAATGCGAACTTATCGGGCGATGCGATCAGGCTGTTGACCTTCGTGGCCATTCACGATCATGGTCACCGCCGGCTCTGGCAACCCGCGGCGTTTTTGCAGCATAAGCTTGGCGCGCGTGATTCGGTGGCGTGGTCGATGAGCCACGGCTGCAACGGACTGGCATTGGCTGCGATGCACGCGGCAATGATGTTGCCGGTGACAGGGGGAGCCGCACTCCTGGTTGGTGCGGATCGCTTCGAGGGCAGCGGGTTTGATCGATGGCGGTCGGACCGTGGCCTGGTTTACGGCGACGCGGCTGCTGCAACGATTCTTTCACTCGACGCCGGCTTCGCGGAAATCCTGTACGCCGACGTCGAATTCATTCCCCAACTCGAAGAAATGCACCGTATGTCCGAACCTGACCATGACCGCAAGCACGCGTGGGATATCGCGGGCAGCAAGGACGCTTTTCTCGAGAAAGGGGGCACATCGAGCTTTTTCGACGCGATGGAAGACGGCATCAAGCGCTTGCATCAACGTCTCACGGGCGCACTGGGACGCCTCGGCGTGCAGGGTCGCGCCGTCGTTACACCATTCTCGGGCAGGGGGATCAGCGGCAACACCTACGGACGGTATTTTCACCCACTGGCTGAAGTCAACACCGATGAACTGGCCGCGACCACGGGTCACACGGGTACGGCGGATCAGTTGGTGGGCTTGGCCAGTCTGATCGATAGCGGCACCGTGCAGGCCGGCGAATGCGTCATTCTGATTGGCGCCGGTGCGGGCTTTAGCCTGTCTGCTATGGTCATACGCCTGCTGCGAAAGCCCGACTACGCGATAGCTACGGACATCGACTGATTACGATGTGCCGAGCTGATTTTTCATGTTGTTTTATATATATTAATTAGGAAACCGATATTATGAATCGCCGTCAACTTGGAACATCCGATCTCATGATCTCTCCGCTTGGTCTAGGAACGTGGGCCATTGCCGGTCCTCACTGGACTTTTGGCTGGGGGCCGCAAAAAGACGAAGACAGTATCGCGGCCTTGCGACAAGGGATCGATGGGGGCATAAACTGGATCGACACCGCACCGGTTTATGGTCTGGGTCATGCCGAGAAAGTGATAGGTACTCTTCTCTCACAGATCCCCGGATCGGAGAGGCCGCTTATTTTCAGCAAGTGCAGCGTGCTTTTCAACGAGAAAGGTGAATTCAGTCACTCGCTGTCGCCAACCTCAATCGCCGCCGAAGTCGAGGCGAGCATTAAGCGACTGCGGGTCGAGACCATCGATCTGCTGCAGATCCATTGGCCCTCGTTCCCTCCAGGCGGTCCTGACGAAGGCATCGAAGAAGCGATTGGCACGATGCAGCAGCTCAAGGCAGCCGGCAAAATTCGCGCAATTGGAGTATCGAATTTCAGTACCGAGCAACTCGAACGAGCGCACACAGCCGGCCAGATTGATTCGATACAACCCCCTTACTCACTACTGATGCGCAACGCCGGGCAGACCGTGCTGCCATGGGCAAAGCAACACAGCGTAGGCGCCATCACGTACTCGACCCTGCAATCGGGCCTATTGTCTGGGCGCATGACGCGTGAAAGAATCGCGGCAATGCCTGATAACGACTGGCGCAAAACCATGAGTCCGGAATTCCAGGAGCCGAACCTGAGCCGCAACCTGGCGTTGGTCGAGGTCTTGCGCGGAATCGGCGCGCGCCGGAGGCAGTCGGCGGCGTCGATCGCGATCGCCTGGGTTCTCGAAAACGATGCCGTCACCGGCGCAATTGTCGGTGCCCGCGACGCAAATCAGGCGAAAGAGCTCTTGCCGGCTTTGACGTTCCGTCTAAACGAAGAGGATCTCGCGGAAATCGACGCCGCATTGCCCGAGGCATTGGGATCGGACCTGGCATTTGCTGCGGCGACGTGAAGTCAATCGAGACGGTGAAGCAGCAGCGGGCGCGCAATCTGCCGATCGCATAGATTGCACGATACGATGTGGTCGTGCACGGCCGCATCCCGACGATGAAGACATCCGGCTCGTACGTTACCTTTGCTCACCATCATGCATGCGACCATCGGGATGCCTTTATTCATGATGGTCCAACCCACTTTCCCATGGGGCCGCCTTCAATGATTTATACGCTCTCGTGGATCGTCTTCCCCGGCGTGTGGTGATCAAGCCTCTCTGAACACCCCAAAGAGGCTTTCAAGAAAGCGAAGTTTCATACCGCGCTGGCGGCAGTCCGCTTGCCGCTGAATGTATGCGCTGTATCGCCTTGAGTAGTGCGGATGATGTGCCCACAGCCTGGCCGTCGGCTTGCAAAGGCGTAATAGCCGATTCGCGGGGACCGCCAGCGGCCGGCATATCAGACTCAATGGCTAACTTCTTGAGTGAACGGGTCACTTCGAGAAGCAATCCATTTCGTTGATTAAGAAGGCCGTAGACTCCCTTAATATCTCGCGCTTCCTTTCCAGCGCTGTCACGCGAACTTCGAGTTCACACGTTGAACGGCGAAGTGGATGTGATCCGCCGGAGCATGGCGGTCAGACTCCGCATCCTCTGGACAGCGCTGAACCACGACAAATTTTCCCTTCAAAACGGAATCCAACCCCCTTTTTCAATCGCATCGCTCAGCCGTAGAATTCGATAAAGCCGTCTAGCATTTTACCCAATGCGCTGCTTTGCTTTTGCCGATACGATTGCAATAGAACAAGTTATATATCGATGGAGTCTCCACATTATGCTTTCCATTCGCAAACCGATTTCGGTGTCGTTAGGAATCCTATGTAGTGTCATGGTCGCGTCCGGTATCGCGGTCGTGCAGAAGAACGGCGGGGCCGGCATCAATACCGCCAGAGCGGCTGAAGACCCATCTGGCGCAGCGAAGGTGGATGTCGCTACGGTCATATCTCAGGAGATTACCGAGTGGCAGGATTACTCGGGGCGGCTTGAGGCAGTGGACAAGGTCGATGTCCGGCCACTCGTGCCGGGCGCGATCGTCGCGGTTCACTTCAAGGATGGCGCCACTGTCAGGAAGGGGGAACCGCTTTTCACGATCGATCCGCGCCCCTTTCAGGCCGAGGTCGAGCGTGTCGCCGCGCGGGTCGCCGCGGCGCGAGCGCGAGCCACTTACGCGGCAAACGACGCCGCGCGCGCGGAGCGCCTCCTGACCGACAACGCTATCGCCCGACGCGACTTCGACGAAAAGCAGAACGCGGCACGGGAAGCCAGCGCTAATCTCAAAGCCGAACTCGCGGAACTGGTCAACGCGAGGGTCAGGCTGTCCTACACGAAAATTGTTGCGCCCGTCGCGGGTCGCGTCTCGCAGGCGGAATTGACGGTCGGCAATGTCGTATCGAGCGACGGCGCCGCGCCAGTCCTCACGACAGTGGTGTCCGTTTCCCCCATCTACGCCTCCTTCTCCGTCGACGAGCAGACCTATCTGCATTATCTGAATCGCCATGCGGGCGCTGCCGTGCCTGTTCAAATGGGTCTCGCCGATGAAGATGGCTTCTCGCGCACGGGTTCCATCGCGTCGGTGGACAACCACCTGGATACCCAGTCCGGCACGATTCGCGTGCGTGCCCGTTTCGATAATGCCGATGGCTCGCTCCTGCCTGGCCTCTATGCGCGGGTGAAGGTGGGTAGTGGCGAGTCTCACTCTGCAATGATGGTCAACCCCGCTGCAATCGGCACCGACCAGGCGGTGCAGTATGTCCTCGTCGTCGACAACCAGAACCGCGTGCACTATCGGAAAGTGACGCTGGGCGCGATGCATGCCGGGATGCGGATCATCACCGGTGGCCTTAACCCTGGCGAGCGAATTGTCATCAATGGACTGCAGCGTGTGCGTCCAAACGATATCGTCAACGCCCATCTCGTGGACATGTCCGCGTCCCAGTCGACCGAAAAGCCGGCGGCATAACACGCAAAGGTCATCATGAATATTTCCCGATTCTTTATCGACCGTCCCATCTTCGCGGGTGTGCTGTCGATGGTGATTCTGCTCGCCGGCCTCATTGCGCTCACTAGCTCCAGGATCACGATGCCCCGAAGGACAAGCTGACCCGCGCGATCGACTATGTGTTCGGCCCCTTCTTCGCACTCTTTAACCGGCTGTTCCACCGGAGCTCAGAGTTGTATGGCCAAAGCGTCAGCAAGGTCATCGGCCGTAAGTTCACGATGATGGTGATTTATGGCGTTCTGTTTGCGACCACCGGGCTACTCGCGAAAGTCGTGCCGACCGGGTTCGTGCCCGCGCAGGACAAGGACTATGTGGTCAGCGTCGCTCAGTTGCCCAATGGCGCGTCGATCGATCGTACGGACAGGATCATTCGCCAAATGACCGACATCGCGCGCAAGCAGCCGGGCGTGGAGAACGCTGTCGGATTCCCGGGGCTGTCGGTCAACGGCTTCATGAATTCGTCCAGCTCAGGCGTACTGTTCGTCGTGCTCAAGCCTTCGCGAACCCGCGGCAAAGGCGAATCCGCCGATGAAATCGCCGCCGCGTTGAATGAGAAGTATGCGCAAATCAAAGAGGCGATGATTGCCGTGTTCCCACCGCCACCCGTGATCGGCCTGGGTTCCCTTGGCGGCTTCAAGATGCAGATTGAAGACCGTGGCGAAATGGGATACGAAGCGTTGAATGACGCCACTCAAGCCTTCCTCAAGAAGGCAGCGCAAGCGCCTGAACTCGGCCCGAGCTTCTCAACCTACCAGATCAATGTGCCCCAGCTCGACGTCAAGCTCGACCGCGTGATGGCCAAGCAGATGGGGGTCTCGGTGACCGACGTGTTCGACACCATGCAGATTTATCTTGGTTCGATGTACGTGAACGATTTCAATCTATTTGGTCGCGTTTTCCAGGTTCGTGCGCAAGCCGACGCGCCTTTCCGTGCGACGGCGGCCGACATCGGCCAGTTGAAAACCCGCAATGCGGCGGGGGACATGGTGCCGCTTTCCTCCCTCGTTCACGTGAAGCCGACCTATGGCCCCGAAATGGTCGTGCGCTACAACGGCTATCTCGCCGCAGACATCAATGGCGGCCCGGCTCCCGGCTACTCAACCGGTCAGGCGGAGGCCGCGGTCGAGCGCATTGCCCGGGAAACGCTGCCACGCGGGATGAAGTTCGAATGGACCGATCTGACCTATCAACAGGTGCTCGCAGGAAGTGCTGCCCTTTGGGTGTTCCCGATCAGTCTGCTGCTGGTGTTCCTCGTGCTTGCTGCGATGTACGAGAACCTCGCGCTGCCGCTCGCGGTGATTCTGGGTGTGCCAATGACGCTGTTCTCTGCGCTCGCGGGTGTGTGGATCACGAGGGGCGACAACAACATCTTCACGCAGATCGGGCTGATGGTGCTGGTCGGGTTGTCGGCGAAAAATTCGATTCTGATTGTGGAGTTCGCCCGTGAACTGGAGATGAAAGGTCTCTCGCTCGTTCAGGCGGCGATTGAAGCCAGCCGGCTTCGGCTGCGCCCGATCGTCATGACATCAATCGCTTTCGTCATGGGTGTCGTGCCGCTGATCACCTCGACCGGCGCGGGAGCGGAAATGCGTCGCGCGATGGGCGTTGCAGTGTTCTTCGGAATGCTTGGTGTCACGCTGTTCGGCCTGATGTACACACCGGTGTTCTATGTCGTACTACGCAAGCTCACGGGCGAAAGATTGCCCCAGCGCGAGGTCGTGCGGCAGCGAATGACGAAGCAGGGCGAACCGCGGCCAGCACACGCTTCGCTGACCGATGCGGCATTGACCGAGGATTAAGGAGCGCATGATGAAAGTCTCTCAACGTCGACGGCACGCACTGAGCCTGGCTTCGCTGGCCGTCGTGCTCGGTGCGGCCGGATGCTCGATGGCCCCTCCTTATGAACGCCCCTCTCTGCCTCAGATACCTTCCGCATTCCGGGAAGCGTCCGAAAAGCAGATCGTCTTTGACGGAATGCGCGCGAAGGATGGCGTGGCCGAAGAAACGCTCGAAGGGCAATGGTGGACGGTGTTCGACGATGTGGCGCTCAACCGCATCGAACAGCAAGCACAGGAGGCGAACCAGGATCTAAAGGCAGCCCTGGCGAAGGTCAAGCAGTCCAGGGCGATGAACGAGGCGGCTCGATCCAGTTTGTTCCCCACGCTCGATGCGGGTTTTGGACCGACTCGGCAGAAGCTTTCGGCGGTATCGCAGTTCCAGCCCGACGGTACTAACATCCCGGTCCAAACGTTGTGGCGAGCGCAGGCCCGTGTGTCTTATGAGGCAGACCTGTTCGGCCAGGTGGCATCGCGCATCGATGCTGCAAAGGCCGACGCAGAGCAAAACGACGCACTGTATCGCGCGGTACGGCTCGCGCTTCAGGCGGACGTCGCGCAAAATTACTTTGCGTTGCGCGATCTGGATGCGCAGGCCAGCGTGCTCGACAGAACTGTCGATCTGAGAAAGCGGGCACTCCAACTCGTGCAACGTCGTTTTGACCACGGTGAGATTTCCGAACTCGACGTCAGCCGTGCGAAGACGGAACTGGCCAATGCACACTCGGACGCAATGACGGTCAGACGTATGCGCGCCGCGACGGAACATGGTCTGGCTGTGCTGATGGGACAGACGCCCGAAGCGTTCTCCATGCCTTCTCACGCGCTCGAGCCTGTCAGCGTGCGTATTCCCGCCGGGCTGCCGTCCTCGCTGTTGCAGCGTCGTCCGGATATCGCCGCGGCGGAACGCATGATGGCCGCCGCGAATGCCCGCATCGGCGCCGCGAAGGCCGCGTTCTTCCCGATGCTCGAACTGACCGGCGCGGGAGGCTTCGAATCGGCGACGCTGGCGGACCTGTTCAGGTGGAGCAGTCGAGTCTTCCTGCTCGGCCCGCTTGCCGGCGCAGCGCTGACGGTGCCGATCTTCGACGGGGGACGCCGCCAGGGAAACCTGGACCGCGCGTACGCGGTGTATGAAGAGGACGTTGCGCGCTACCGGCAACAGGTGTTGACGGCGTTTCGCGAAGTTGAAGACAGTCTCTCAGATCTGAGGATTCTCGAAGACCAGCTCGATACTCAATCCGACGCTCTCAAAGCTTCGGAGCGCGCGGCGCAACTGTCGAGCAAGCAGTATTCGGAGGGAGCGATCAGCTATATCGACGTAATCGATACGGAGCGCACGTTGCTGCAGGCGCGCCGTGCACTGATTCAACTTCAGGGGCGAAAGGCGAATCAAACCGTCGAATTGATCCGCGCGCTGGGCGGCGGTTGGGATAAGGCGGTTCTCCCACCTGACACCGGAGTAAATGTCGCGCAAAAGTAATGCCACGCGTCAGTCGCGCTCGCCTGACCCGGTGAGAAAACACGCTTGCAGATTAATGAAATGTCGCGATCACGCACGTCCATTGTCTGAATGCGGGAAAAGTCATTGTCGGCATTCCGCGAGCTTAAACCATATTGAGGAATTTTCATCTCGGCTGATCTGATTGATCGCAATCCGGCATTATGATGTGTCGTGTCAATATGTTCTGTGTCTGATATGAGGAGGATATTTTTCATACTGATAGTTTGCTGAAAAAAGAAAAGTCTGAGATTTCCGCATTAAAATCAACTTTAATTCGTAAAAGTCCAATTTTTAATGGAGTCGAGAGATGAAAAGCATTCTTGTTGTAGGAGATAAGATGAACGACCGGCGGTACCAGGCTTTCAGGACCTGATGCGGACGATCCGCCTTCTTACCGAGGCAGGCGCTTCGCGCGAGACGGTCAACGCCGCTTACTACCGCGCATTCGAGGGCCACAGGCAAGACCGGGTGCGCGCGGCCGCCCGTGTGCTGTATGACACGCAGCCGTTTCCCCTCAAGGCCGCGAGCGTTGAGCGCCTGCGTGAGCATCAGCAGGCCGGAGATGAAATCGTGTTGGTGTCGGGGGCGATGGTGGACATCCTTCACCCCCTGATGGATCACTTGGATGTACGTTTCGCCTACTGTTCGACGCCCGCCGTCGCTAACGGGCGCTACACCGGGGAGCTGGAGCAGCGAGCCGTCGGCGAGGGCAAAGTACAGGCGGTTATGCAATATTGCGCGATGCTCGATGTCCCGCCAGCGCGATGCTCCGCGTACGGCGACCATATTTCCGATGCGCCCCTGCTGTGCGCAGTCGGGCGTGGACATGTCGTCGATCCTGATGCGGCGCTGGCGTCGCTTGCCCGCGAGAAGGGTTGGAAGGCACTGATGACGAGTGGCGCCCGGCTACCATAAACAATAAGAACTACGGAAGATGCTGAAACGAAAACTTGGTCTTTTTGAGATCAATCCGCTTGGCCTAGGATGTATGGGCATGTCCGAGTTCTACGGCTCGGTAGACGACGAACGTTCGGAGCGCGTGCTGCACCGCGCGCTTGAACTGAGCGTCGATCACTTTGACACAGCGGACATGTACGGCTACGGCCACAATGAAACGCTTTTGGGTCGCGTGCTCAACGCGAGCGGGCGGCGGAACTGCGTGGTCATAGCCACGAAGTGCGGCATCGTGCGAGACAGGACCGATCCTACCAGGCGGGGAATCGATAATTCGCCGGCGTATATCCGCGAGTCGTGCGCGAGGAGCACCGACCGGCTCAAAACTCACATCGATCTCTTTTACCTTCATCGGATTACCGGATATGGTGAGCGGATCGAGGAAAGCATGTCAGCAATAGCTGATCTGCTGGCAGCCGGTGCGATCGCCGGGGTCGGCCTGTCCGAAGCAAACGCCGCGACGATCGGGCGCGCGCATCGCGAACTGCTGCGATTGAGCCACGGCCGGCATGGGCTCTCGGCGGTTCAGACCCAATATTCGCTCATGTCGCGCGATATCGAGCGAAACGGTGTGCTCGCGATATGCCGGGAGCTTGGAATTGCCGTGGTAGCTTATAGTCCGATTGGACGCGGACTACTTGGCGGTGCGCTGCGCTCGACAGATGATCTCGACGAAAAGGACTTCCGCCGAACCCTACCCCGGTTCTCTAAAGAGGCGATTGTTGCCAATTCCCGATTCGCGACTTCGCTTGATAACGTCGCACAGCGCCTCGGGTTGTCGGCTAGCGAACTGGCGATCGCTTGGGTGCTGCACCAAGGTCAAAACGTCCTCGCAATTCCGGGCACGACGCAATTGAAAAACCTCGAGCGCAATGTCGCTGCAAGGGACATTGCGCTGACAGCCGATACCTTGCAGACCCTCGACGCTCTCGTGCAACAGACGCCGACCCAAGGTGCCCGCTACCCGACGGAGGTTATGAGCGCATACGGTTTGAATCGTTAGTGTATTTTTCCCGCACCCCGTCCGTCGGGAATTTGTCGCAGCGTGAGCCGTCATTCGCCCGCGCCGTTTGAGAAATACCAGGGCGCAATTGGCAGCTCCGCCACGCCTGTGGCTGAGGACATGAGAGCCATGCCCAGACCTCACGACAAAGCAGACGTCTCCGAAACCGGCCAGTTCTCATGGTCACCCAGCGCAACGGAGTCTGAATTGTTCAGAAAGTGATTGGCCATAAACTCGATGAAGACCCGCAGTTTGGGCGGACACCAGTTGCTCGCGGGCCAGACCAGATGAAAATCGATCGCGTTTCTCGTCTCGGATTCGAGCACCGTCTTAAGCAGGCCGTGCCGCAACGAGTCACCGATCAGGAAATCTGGCAGGCATGCTATCCCTGCGCCACCTAGCGCCGCATAGTGCAGCATCTCTATGTTGGAGCAGGTCAAACGGGTGCGAAGATTTACATGTGGCGTCTCAGGCAACGGCCATGGCTGCAGTTTGCCGGTCGTCGACGACTTGAACCTCAGGCAGCTATGTGTTTCCAACTCCTCGATACTTACCGGGAACCCGTTTGCGCTGAAATATTCAGGGGCTCCTGCCAAGAGCAGGCGACATTTTCCAAGATTGCGAGAAACCAGCCGCGAGTCAGTCAGTTGTCCGGTCCTAACCACCGCGTCAAAGCCTTCTTCGATGATATCGACCAGTCGATCTGAGAAATCAAGTTCGAGCTCGAGTTCGGGATAGTCTTTGACAAAGCGCATCAACGTCGATTGGAATGGACCGCACACCAGCGGCAGGCTCACTCTGAGCCGTCCTCTTGGTGCCTGACTTTTTTCCGACAGCCGCCGCCCGCCTTCCTCAATTTCCCTGATCGCGCGTTGACAGTGCTCGATGTATTGAGCGCCTTCGCTCGTGAGATGGATCGCCCTGGTACTGCGATGGAAGAGACGCACGCCCAGTCGGCTTTCCAGCCTACTGATACTTTTTCCCACCGCAGACGCCGACAGTCCAAGCCGCTGGCCCGCCTGAGCAAAGCTCATCGTCTCGCATACCTTGACAAATATCTGTATTCCGTTGAACGAGTGCAAAGCTGTTAGCGTCTTGTGAAGACACTCCTCGCAAGTGGCTTATTTCTGAGGTTCAGGCGGGTTTAAACCTTGTAAACCATCGACCGTTGAGCGCACGTTGATGATAGGCATGCGAATTTTACCGCTCAGTCTGGATATTATATCGAAGCTCTCGATCGTCATAATTAAAAAGGAATGCTTATTGTTAATCCAGGGCACTCTCCTACAGAGTCTCAGGACATCGATGTACGCGCTGGACAATCAGTCTTCCGATAACAACGAAGCACGTAAGTGGGTTATCGCCGAGCACGTCGGAAGAAGTGCTTTCGTATTGCAGCGCGACGTATGGCGCGATGGCGGCGGCTTCATCAACACGTTACACGCGACGCTGGCGAAGCGGCTGGTCGACGAAAGTGGCGGCGAATACAACGAGTAGGACATCGAAACCAGATGGTGCAGATCAACCTGACGGTGAACGGACAAACGAAATGTGGCGGGGCAAGGAGGGCGCGACCGCGGGATGGAACCGGCCGGCGGTCATACGGCGCGAACGACGGAACAACAAGTGTCGTTGCAAGGCCTCGGGCCAGGTGATTTCGATTCACACGCGTATATGCGAAAGGTGCTCAAGGTAGCAGACTGTCGTATCAGCCGAAAGCTACGGGCTCGAACCTGCGTCGCAGCCAAAAAACAAAAAATCACTTCCGCTTCGCCTGGCCCTTTTCGGTGATGATCGAAGTGAAGTCTTCGACTTTCGAAAACCGGACTGCCTTCACCACACCGAACTTGCTGCTATCGACGACAAGATGACTTTCCACGGCGCTTGCCATCGCCGCCTGCTTAAGCGCCACTTCATGAAAATTCCAGCACGTGACGCCGCGCGCGTCGTCGACGCCCCCCCGCCGAAATAAACGCCTTGTTGATCCCCATGCGCCTTAGCATCTCGATGCTCTCTTCGCCGGAAAACGAATCCGACGAAGGCACGTACATGCCGCCCAACAGAATCATCCGCACATGGGGTTTGCGCCGCAAAATCTCCGCGACGTTCAGCGAATAACAGACCACCGTCACGTGCATGTCGTTTGGAATCAGCCGCGCAAACGTCGTGAGCGTCGTGCCGCAATCGATGAAGAGCGTCTCGTTGTTGCCGATCAGCTTTGCCGCAATCGCCGACGCCTCCGCCTTGGCCTGCGCGAAATGGTCCTTTTCCTGTTCCAGCGAATAGCCGGCCGAGTTCGGCACGTCCGTCGCGCTGACGATGTAGCCGCCCAGATACGTGAAGTGATCAGGGCTTGCGGCGATGTCCCGGCGCACCGTCATCTCCGACACGCCCAGCAGCGACGCCGCGTCGCGCAGGCGCATCACGTTCTGTTTGGCCAGAGCTTCGGCGAGCACGCGCAGACGTTCAGTTTTCAGCATGGGGAAGGTCTCTTCAACGCGATGGCGGAAATGGCGCGTTAGATTTTGTTCGATTTCCTGAGAGGATTATAACAAATCTGTGGATCGACCGACTGATGAATTTGCTTTCCGACGCTGCGAGAAGGTAGCCATGGATAAGAGGCAGCGGGTCATTCGCCTTGGAAAAGCGATCCATACCACTTATCCTGACTTCAGCCTCCGGGAACTGATGACGTGCGGCCCGGTCATCTGCTTAATTCAAATCAGGAGCCACACCCATGACGCGTCCCGTCGATTCCGGCGTAATTCTTCTTGCCCGTCTCGCGCTTGCCGTACTTTTTCTTTGGGGCGGCGTGATGAAGCTGATCGGCTACGCGGGTTTCGTCGGATATCTGCAATCGAAGGGTGTGCCTTTCGTGCAGATTGCCGCGCCGATTGCGACAGCCGTCGAGGTGCTGGGCGGCATTTTTCTGGTCGTCGGGTTCAAGATTCGCGCGCTGGGCCTGATCATGGCGATTTACACGATTGCGACGGCCGTCCTCGGGCACGATTTCTGGAACATCACCGACGCTGCCATGCAGCGCGACACAATCATTCATTTCTGGAAGAACGTCGGCATCGCGGGCGGCTTCCTGTTGCTCTGCGTGACGGGTGCGGGGCGCTTCAGCATCGACGGCGCGCGCGCCCCACGCAGCGGCCTGAGCAGTCTGTGATCGTTGTGCGCGCAGCGGCGCAGGCTGCGCGGCCGTTCCACTGCAAGGCGGGGAGCAAAGCGGGCATCATTCGTGCACCAGCCCGTATGCAGCAGGGCAAGCCAACTCGACCAAAAGGAGCACACGCATGATTCAAGCTTTTGACCAAACGATCGGCAGCACGGTCATGCAGTTCTGCGCGAGCCTCGGCGAGGGGCCGACGCCGCATCGCGTGATCATCAGCCGCGCCGATACCGCGGAAACGCTGGTCATCCTCGACGCAGCCGGATTGATCAGCTCGATCAAGGCGGAAATCGAGGAGCCGGAAAAGCTCGTCGCCGATGCAATTCGCAAGGTGCAGAGCGAGGGGCTCATCGAAAAGGCGCTCGACACGGGTGTTATCCAGGAAACGTCGCTGTAAAACCTGCTTTTTCGCGCTTTCTCACTGTTCCACCTATGACAACACCCACGGCGCCCGGCGCGTCCGTGGGTGTTGCTTTTTTGCGGGAACCGTCTACGCGCTGCGGGCGGGTCGGGGCGCCGCTGCGCGTCAGTCGCTGATGCCGGCGGGGCGCGCGCCGTTGCGCGCGTGTTCGCGCGCGTGCGGCTCGCGATGCACGAGACACGCGAGCCCGAGCGCGATCAGCAGCAGGCACGCTGAGATCAGCGTCGACGACTTGAGGCCGCTCACCACGTGCGCCGCGCCCGCGCCGCCGACTGCATCGGATGCGCTCGCGAGCGCGCCGAAGGCTGCAACGCCGATCGCGCCACCTGCCTGCCGTGCGGTGTTGAGAACCGCCGACGCCGTGCCCGAGCGCTGCCTGTCGACGGATGCGAGTACGGCCGTCGTCATCGCCGGGACCGCGAGGCCCATGCCGGATGGAATCAGCAGGAACGGTATCAGCAAGGTCCATAGCGGCGAGGCGGCCTCGGCGAAGTGCAGCATCCCATAGCCGAGCGCGGCCGTGATCGCGCCCGCGATCATCGGCACGCGCGCGCCGAAGCGGCCGACCACCCAGCCGCTCGCGACGTTCGACACGAGAAATCCGCCCGTCAGCGGCAGGAACGCGAGACCCGCCTGCAGCGGCGTCTCGCCGCGCGCATGCTGCAAGTAAAGGCTCAGCACGAACACGACGCCGTAGTACGTCAGATTCACGCAGAGGCCGAATAGCACGGCCGCGCTGAACGTGCGATTGGCGAAGAACGCGAGCGGCAGCATCGGCGTGTCGACGCGCCGTTGCGTCACGACGAACGCGAGTGTCGCGAGCAGCGCGAGCACGAAGCCGCCGCCGACGAGGGGATGCATCAGCCCGAGCGGCCGCCATTCGATCACGGCGCCGGTGAATGCCGTCAGCGCGACGATCGCGAACAGCTGGCCGGCTGGGTCGATGCCGCGCGTGTCGATGGCTGGCCGCGCCGGATAGGGCGAAAGTCCGGCGGAAGAAGTGGAAGAAGTGGAAGAAGTGGAAGAAGCGGAAGAAGCGCCCCACGTCGAAGCAGCCGAAGAAGCGGAAGCGCCCGAAGGCGCGGAGCCGGGCAAACGCGGCACCCACGCGAAAGTCGCGACGAGTCCCAGCGCGCAGATCGGCAGGTTCACGAGAAAGATCGCGCGCCAGCCGAACGCGGCAATCAGCAGCCCGCCGACCACCGGTCCCGCCGCGATCGCGACAGCGCTCGCCGCCGTCCAGAGCCCGACCGCGCGGGCGCGCAATGTCGGATCATGGCCACACGCCTGATTCAGCAGCGCGAGCGAGTTGGGCAGCATCGCCGCCGCGCCAACGCCTTGCACGGCGCGCGCGGCGACCAGCGTCGAGGCGTCGGAGGCAAGCCCGCAGGCGAGCGAGGCTGCCGCGAACAGCGCGATGCCGCACGCGAACATCCGGCGCGCCCCGAAGCGATCGCCGAGCACGCCCGCCGACAGCATCAGCACGGCGAACGCCAGCGTGTAACCATCGACGATCCATTGCAGGCCCGTGACATTTGCGTGCAAGTCCGCGCCGATCTTCGCGAGCGCGATGTTGACGATGGTCACGTCGAGCTGTGTGACGACGAAGCCGATGCTCACCGTCGCGAGGATACGCGACAGCGACGGCGTGAATTGAGGGGACGGCGAAGGAGGGGAAGTCCAGGTATCCATGCGTCGATGTTAGGCCGGGCCTGACATGCGACGTTTCGGACCGGTCTGAAGTGTCGATGCATTGCGACCTGGTCCCCAGTCGGCGGCAAGCGGCGTGCCTGTGCACGCCGCTTCGCGCGCCTCGCGCGCACGGTGTTTCCGCTGCGCGCGATGTCTGCCGCGTTGCTAGCGCGCGGCGTCGTTTCGTGTGGGATTGCGCACGAAACACGCCGTCAACGCGCCGATCGCGCACAACGCGCCGACGTAGAGCGCGGGCGCCATCGGATACGACTTGAGCATCAACGACACGACGATCGGCGTCAGGCCGCCGAATACGGCATACGCGACGTTGTACGAGAACGAGATGCCCGAGAAGCGCACGACGGGCGGAAAGGCATTGACCATCACGAACGGCACCGCGCCGATCACGCCGACGAACAGGCCCGCGACGGCGTAGAGCGGCACGAGCATCGCGCTATCGGAGGCAAGCTGCTGGAAAAGAACGTAATACGTGATGCCGAGCGCGGCGCAACCCGCGAAAATCGTGCGGCCCGCGCCGAAGCGGCCCGCGATCGAGCCCGCCAGCACGCAGCCGATGGTCAGACACAGCGTCGCGACGCTGTTGGCGAAAAGCGCCGTGGCGGGCGCGATGTGAAACTGCTTTTGCAGCAGCGTCGGCGTCATCAGGATCACGACGACGATCGCAGCCGACAGCATCCACGTGAGCAGCATCGACACGACGACGGCGCGGCCGTGATCGCGCAGCACGGCCTTCAGCGGAATTTCGGCGGCGAGCGACTTGCGCTGCTTCATTTCGGCGAACACGGGCGTCTCATGCAGCCAGCGGCGCAGATAGACCGATAACAGCCCGAACACGCCGCCGAGCAGGAACGGAATGCGCCATGCGAAATCCGCGATCTCACCCGGCGCGAAATGCCGATTCACGGCAGAGGCGACCAGCGAGCCAAGCAGGATGCCCGCCGTGAGCCCCGCCGTCAGCGTGCCGCACGCATAGCCGACGTGGCGTTGCGGCACGTGTTCGGAGACGAACACCCACGCGCCCGGCACTTCGCCGCCGACGGCCGCGCCCTGCATCACGCGGAACAGGAGCAGCAGCACGGGCGCCATGATGCCGATGCTCGCGTAGGTGGGCAGCACGCCCATCAGGAGCGTGGGCAGCGACATCAGCAGCACGCTCAGCGTGAACATGCGCTTGCGGCCCAGCAGGTCGCCGAAGTGCGCCATCACAATGCCGCCGAGCGGCCGCGCGAGGTAGCCCGCCGCGAAGATGCCGAAGGTTTGCAACTGGCGCAGCCAGTCGGGAATCGATTGCGGGAAGAAAAGCTGTCCGATCGCGGGCGCGAAGAACACGAAGATGATGAAGTCGTAGAACTCGAGCGCGCCGCCGAGTGCGGCGAGGCCGAGTGTCTTGTAGTCGTTGCCCGTCAGCGGGCGCGCGTGCGCGATCTGCCCGGCATGTGGTCTACCCAGTTCTGTTGCTTGCATTGCCTGTCGTTGTAGGAATGAGAAAAGCCGCGCGTTGCGCGCGGAGTACGGCGGTCGTCAGGCGGGAAGTGCGACGGTGCGGGGTAGGGCACGAGACACGGCGCGCCGGCCCGGATAGGGCGGCGCGATGACGATTTCTAAGCCAGCCCGCGATTTTACAGGATGAAATTTGTCGCAGAATTTTTGCAAATTCAGAGCAGTCTGATGGGCTGATCGGGATTGGCTGAACAGAATCGCGCTCCTGGACCCAATTGTCGAGGACCTATCCATGCGTATCGCCATACTTCAGCGTGATCCCGTGCAGGGCAAGTTGCTGGAAAAAATCATTGTTCAGGCCGGTCACAGTTGCGTCCTTTATGACGACGGCCTGGCGCTTTCGAAGGTGCTCGCCCGCTCGACGGTCGATCTGCTCGTGCTCGACTGGCACGCGCTGCGTCTGTCGGGCACGGACGTGCTCAAGGCGGTGCGCTCGGTGGGCGGCGAGCGGATGCCGGTGATCTTCGCATCGGAGGACGGCTCGGAAGAGAGCGTCGTACGCGCGTTCGTGCTGGGCGGCGACGACTACGTGACGCTGCCCGTGCGGCATGCGGAATTTCGCGAGCGTGTCACGGCGCTGCTGCGCCGCGCGTATCCCGAGCGCTTCGGCAAGGACAGCTTCGACGTCGGGCCGTATCACTTCGATAAGGGTCGTCGGCGGGAAACCCTTGTCCCACGCAGCCTGTTCAATATCTGTTCAAAATTTGTTCAAAACAGGCGAGAGCAAACCGGGGTAGTAAGGCAACGAACCCGCGCAATGCAGCACTGCTCCCATAGACACTTGCGCATAGTTTCTCAGCCCGCAGTCTTTGTTAGCGTGTTGTTCGAGACACGACGTTCTGCCTGTGTGATTGAAGGTCATTGTCTGTGCGCTGCCCAACACAACTTGATAAAACTTCCTCCGGGGTTATCCCGACTGATGCCTTTCATTTTGTAGCCTATCTTTCGATTGCAGTGATCGGACAATGAATAATTAAGGAGAGCGAAATGGGCCAAGCAGATGTCAAGCTGCGTCTTGAGGGTCATTTGTACGTGAAGAATTTCTCTGGGCGAAGAATCAATGTCTTGGTGGTCGGCGACGGGGATGAAGTATCCGTTGATTTTCCGCCGGGCCACGACACAGTTATCAATTACACGATTTACAATGGGGGCGACCTGTTCCCGCGCGACGACTATATATTTGATGTCATATTGACGAACAAGGACACGGGCAAGAAGTTTGACTTAAAAGGCCTGCGCGCACACGCAGCAAGCGCTTATTCGGGCGTTTTGACGGTGGCCGATGGGATTCCCGACCCTAACGAACTAGAGGTGGTTTACGTTGAAGGCTTGCCTTCATTGATTCAATCCGCCAACACGAAATTTAGAAGGGCATAGCATTTGTTTGCTGTAATCGCATCCTCACCGGTCCACTCTTGAGTTGGTTGCCGGGGGGCTAATCGGACCGCGAGACATCGGGCCATTCTAGGTGCTAGGAGCAATGGGAATGGCCCAAATATGCAAGACGGGCTAAGCGCCGTTGATTTTTACCTTCATTGGTTCCAGACCGCGCGAATTCGCATATAACTCTGCCATTGCTTCTGTCAGATGGCCGAGGAGCGCCTTTGTATCGACGCCACCCTGTTCCATGTAAGTCCGTTTCGAAAGACTACGTATTTCGTGAAAGGTGGGCTCGTCCTCTGCCGTGTACCCGGCAAGCCGCCTGGCCTCAAGAAATTTTTCCGAGATTGTCTTCAGCTTGATGGCCGAGCCGCGCGGCGCCATAACGTTTCCCCGGATGTGATGAATTAGGTATTTGCTGACGACGCCCGTCGACTTGCAACGCACGATCACTTCCTCAAGCGAATAGCCGATCGCATCCATGCGCAGAGCGAGCGGAATCGCGATGCTCACGTCGGTCTTCGCGCGCGTGACGATCGCTTCGCCGCCCTTCACAGACGTCCGCTCCCAACGTCCGACAGTCGAGAGCGCCTGTCCTGACACCAGTGCGAGCAGCATCGCATTCTCCAGCCACGGCGCGACTTCGGGAGCTTTCGCGAGCGCTGCTTTGAATACCTCCATCGTCATGCGCTTCCGCTTTACTTTGACCTTCGCTTTGTCCGTAGCCTCGGCGGGGTTTTTCTCCATCCACCCGAGCGCCATGCCGCGGCGGCAAACGGCCTTCATTCGGCTTCGAATATGCACGGCCCACTGCATCTTCCCGCGAGCCTCGATTGCCTCGAGCATGTCGGCAACGTGCTTCGTCGTGAGCGCAGAGCACTTGATATGGCCGAGCGTGGCGCGGATCGCCTTGTCCTGATGCTTGCGCGCTGCGATTGTCGCCGGCTTGACACCCGTGTTCGGCATCTTCAGCAGCAGATCGGCGATAGTTTCTTCTCCGTCCTCCATCCGCTCGACCAGCCGCTTCGTCGGCACGATTTCTTTCGCCTTGGCATTCGCTTCGAGCACCTCGAAAATTGCCTGCTCGACCGGCACATAGCCGAGCGACAGCGTCTTCTTCGTGACCGGGTTGCGCCAGACGTAGTAGCCGGGCCGAGGTTCGTGCAGGTTTTCCGGCCAGTTCGCACGACGCCGGATGCGCGGCCTAGCTGCCATGGCCGAAAGCCCGATGAACCAGACGCGGCTTCTGCACACCGTCGCGGAAGACGGCATCTTCCTCGACGTAGTACGAGCGGCCGACCTTGACGGGTGCGGGATAGATTTTGCCCGCGTTGACCCAAAGGCGCGCCGTGCGGATTGCCGGCGGCGGATCAAACTCACGCTTAAGCCATTCATCAAGTCGGATCTTCATTCGATACCCCAGTGTTTTCTCGTTGTTTCGATTACTCGTTGTGCTGCTTCGGTCATGCTAGGATTCGCGGGAAAATCGGAGACCAAGCATGGGTGACTTCATCCACGAACATAAAGTCGAGACGTACAAGTCGCTCATTACCATCTCGCTCGAAGCCTTCAAGTACCTCGCATTGTTGAATGGCGGCGCGGCGGCGGGCATGCTGACTGGCATGGACCGTGTCGTTATCCTGATAGGAAAATCCGCATTCAGGGAGTCGATGGTCTTTTTCGTCGCTGGGCTTGCCTGCAGCGGATTGGCAATCATCCTGGCTTGGTGCACTCAATATCGGCTGCATGCCGAAAATATCGGTCGAGCGAAACTTGATAGCCATAAGTCGATCGTTAATATTGCGCTTGTGTGCGTCATTCTCAGCTTTGCTGCGTTCTGCATCGGCTCGCTGCATGCGGCTTTCAAGATTCATTGAGACCTATCTCCCTTCTCTGCGGATGCCGCGATACGAGTGTGTTTAACAGTTGACTGCGCAGGAGTGCCGACGTGGAACTTTGGATTCAGCCCTGTGCGCCATGTGCTGACCTTTACGGGCAGCCGTCGGCGATCGAACCGCACGAGACGCTGGCTCTGACCGGAGCCGGGGCGGTTAAAGACGCCCGAGTTGAGCAGCACTACACCTGTACGCGGTGCGGCGCCGCTTTCGCACGCATCCTCAAAGGCGAGGCGCGAAAACAAGTCTGGATGCTGCTGAACGCCGGGCAACATTGAGCGTTTCATCGTCATTGTCCTAGCGGTTAGATCAGATCAGGCGGCGCCGTCGTAGCAGTCGCAGGCTTCTTCGATATACGACTCGCGGGGAATGTCACAGAGCGGACCGCCGATGGCGTGATCGCGCCATGCGAACCGGCGCCCGAGCCCCTTCACGCTCGTCAGCTCGGCGTTCGACTCCATTGCGAGTGCGCGAGCGAACAGATGCGGGTGGTTATCACGAAGGTCCCGAATCTCGGCGACTTTGCTCGACGGGCAGAAGAAGCACGCCGACTTGCCGGGGCGCGGCAGACCCGTGCGATCAGTAGCGGCGATGCAGTCGTCGCGATCCCAGCCCCACTCGATAAGCGGGTAGCGATACTCATATTTAGCGTCTTCGGTGATCTTGGCGCGGCGCTCTTCGCCAGCGTCATAGCCGATCAACTTGACCACCTTCCGACCGCATTCCCACGCCAACTGCGCGGGCTCCCAGCTGTTCACGAAACGATCCTGCGGCTCGCGTTTGAACTTCAACGAGCAGCCCTTGAAGCCATACGCAATGCTCGGCAGCATGCTCATGCGCAGGCAGTTCTCTTCGAGCGTTTCTGCGCGGCCGCCTTTACGGATGGTGACGATCGGCGGGAAACCGACCTTCTTGCACCATTCGTCCATCATGTCGCGGTGCTCGTATGTTTGCGGCCGCTCGCCGCCGGTGTCAGCGGACAGAATCAGGTCCGGCCGCTCGCCACGCTCGTGCATTCCCACCAGCAGGGCGACTGAGTTAGTTCCCATTCCGTAGGCGACCACGACTGGCGACGGGCTCATCGCGAAGTCAAAGCGGGGCTGATTTTGTTCCATGCTGTCCTCGGTGTTTCAGGTTGCGCAGCCACTGCGCGGCGTATGGGTCGATCTCGTTGTAGTAAGCGGGCATCAGAATCGATCAGGGACGCAGTCGATCAGCACGAAGCCGCCATCGGCGCCGCGCAACTCGACGATCGACGCTTCCGCCTCCGAGCCGAAAATGTTCGTCTCGCTCGGCTCGTCGTCCTCATGCGTGACGATCACGGTGTGGTGCGGCGGGAAGCGCTGCAGCTCGGCAATGAGCTCGGCGACTGTCATGTCAGGCCTCGGCCGCGCGTGCCATGCCGTCGCGCGCATTGCGGAGCTTTGCCAGCGTCGGAGCCTTGGATTCCGCGAGGCGAAGGGCGTCAATTGCACGCTTCTTCCACGCGACGGCGCGGTCGTAGCTACCCGCGAGAACGCATTGCGGAACCTTGTTGCAGAGGCGCGTCAGTTCAGCGCGCAGCAATTCAATTTCAGCCTGTTCCGCCGCGATTGCCTCCGGCGTCTTGACTTGCTTTTGCTCTTTCATGTCAGTGTCCAAAAAAGAGAGGGTCGGGACTGCACCCTCGAATCACCGGCTCGGGGGAGCCGCCTCGGAGTGTTCTATTCATCGAATCGCCGGTAGGGCGCATCCGATTCGCGCTCGCCGGAGTCTTCGTCCTTCTTCGTTGCTCGGTCCATGCTTCCAAACATCAGTCCCAATGTCGCCCCAACATAGAAAGCCACTAGGACTGCTAAACACAAAATCAGCTTTGCATCCATCGATAAGCCTTCGCGTGATCAGGTGCAGCGGACTACGCTGCAGCGCTCAACTTCGGCCGCACGCTGGTCCGACGTCGAGCACATAAGGAGATAGATTGCGACGAGCGCCGCTGCGCCGGCCCAGATCTTGATCATTTCCATAGCGCGTGTGCCGGAATTGCAACGCAGAGAAACCATGCGCAGCCGATCGTCAGGAACAGAAGCACTGCGAGCAGTGCAGTAACTCCGTGTGTGCGCTCGCATGCGGCTAGAAGATCGTTGTCACAAGCGGTTCTATTCATTTTCCGGCCCCTTTTGTTCTTCGCTTCTGTCAGGTTCGTCAATAACCTCTTCCAAGCGTGCGGCCCTTTCTAACGCGGCCCTGTCAGCCCAGCTTGCCGCAAGCGAAACTTGTTATCGCCCTTTGTTATCGGTTTCCCGGCGACGGACCATCCCCGCGCTTGCATCGCGACCGGGAGCACAGCAATGAAGGCGCGTTCCCAGAACGCAATTGCGTATTCAGGGCGGCTGGGGTAGGTTGGTCTTCGCTCATCTAATCGCACAAATGGGGGCACTCGGTGAGTGCGTGAGACGAATGGTAAGCGACGCTTACTCGAAATGCAAGCATTGCTTTCGAGATAGTGAAAGTGATGCTTACTCGGCGTATGGTGGATCGCTTGGGATCGCCTAAACTGGCTTCATCGACGGGAGGCTGCGATGAAGCCGGAAATCGTGATTGAGATGTTCGAGAGGCTGAACATGGAAGGGCGGGCCGATTTGTCGGTCGACGACACGTGCGCTGGACTGGCCGGTTGGCTCGCAGGCGCATGGGATCGCCTAAAGGATGATGACATCGCGCTATTGACGGCTGTTGGCGCGGTGCTTTGGAGAGAGGGCTTTGCACTGCGCCATAAGTGATGCCGCGAGCCTATTCGTCGGGCCAAGCACCCGATTGCGCCGAATTGTTAAATGAGTAAGCTCTGATGGCCGGGCAGAGGGCCGCCTGGCGCGTGTATTTGGCCGCGGCTCGCTCGCGGCCTCTTTTTTGCGCGCAAAAATATAAAGCCCCGCACTCGGCGGGGCTCTGCGGCTGAATAGAAGGGGCAATCAGGCCGGGCGCTCGACGCCGAGTCCACGCTTTTCTAAAAATCGCCCATGCCCGAGCGGTATTTCACCCGGCCAACGATTGTTATGTGTTCCAGCTTATCCGGCGCTACAAGGAACGGCTCATGTTTTTCCTTGTTGTCGCTGACGATTCGCAGCGATCCGTCAGGCAATCTAAACAGACGCTTGACCAGCATCTCGCCGGCATAGACGAGTGCAAAAACGCCGCCACTGGCCGGTATGCGCAAGTCTGCACGATCAACTACGACAGTGTCGTCGTCAAAGAGGCGGGGCTCCATGCTATCGCCCGTAACCTTCACCGCCACCAGATTCTTTGGCTTTGCATCGAGCCTTCGAATGTAGTCCGCCTGAAATGGAAGAGGGTCCCGTTCTTCGATATGCCAAGATTCTTTACCATTTCCGGCCGACAGCTGCACGTCAATCCTCGTCAAGAGAACCGTCGACTCCGGCGGGAGTTCATCCAGACTCTCGTAAGTTGTTATTGGCCGCACCACGACAGATTTCAGTGTCGTAATGGGCGATGCGACTGGATTGTAAGATTCGCTTAATTGATTTGATGTGACGGCCGTCACATCCGCTGGGTCGTCGGGCGACAGCCACCACGAGAGCGATTTCCCGGAGAGCTTTTCGAAAACAGGAAGGCGTTCCTTCGCGACCCTTCCCGTCTTGAGCCAGCCATACACAGCTTGCCGGGTGACGCCGCACGCGCGCGCTAGTTCTGCCGCATCTATGGCGCCGCTATCGATCATTGCCCGCAGCTTTTTCCCTATGTCAACGCGGTCGTCTTTACTTTGAGGCATACAAATCCCAGAAATGCTTAGTTGCTGAGTGTAACCACTGCTTTCAATGCAAACAATGCTTTACACAAAAGTAAGCATCGCTTACACTGGTTTGCATGAGAGCCATCGACAGAGCCATCAAAATCGCCGGTAGCAGATCTCGCCTCGCTCGCGCCATTGGGGTTGCGCCTCAAATGGTGTCCCAATGGGCGAGAGAGGTGAATCCCAAGCCGATCTCCATTCCCAGTTGCGCGCGCATCGAAAAAGCCACGGGCGTACCGTGCGAGCAACTTAATCCAAATGAAGACTGGGTGACGCTCCGCGCCGTTCTTTGCGCGCCCGCGCGCGACTTAGCGGAATCCATTGATGCCAACGACGACGTCCAACCCCCAGTCGGCGGCACGAACAAAAGTAGCAAAATGGCTCGACATGGTTTGAGGGAGGCTGCTTGATATGAAGCAAACGCGCATAGACGCCGTCGGCATGCCGATCTCGCGTGCCGATTTTCTCGACGAAGCGGCCAAGCTACTCCGCTTGGCCGCTTCTGGCATCGCTGATGAGTTCAACGGTGTCGACGTTAAGTTTGCGATGCGGGCTGATCCGACGACTGAGGAAGTGTCGATCTCAGTAACTCGATCACTTGCGCAATAGTTTCCTGGTGGATCTCCACCACTGACTTGTGCATACCGTCCTTGACGGGAACCGAGAAGGAGACTTGGCTGCCGTCTCCGAAAGAGAAAGTCCGATCGAGCCTGTAACCCTTGCTGTCCGCGCTGAGGTTGAGCGTCGCTTGATCGAGTTTTGAAGTCATGGGGTCTCCAGTTGAAGGGTGTTTCGTGGTGTGGGAGCCCGATTCTGCCACGGACTGAAGACCCCACCTTTTAATGAATCAGGGAATCCACATGCACCTTCCGCACCATCAAGACATGCTCCGCAACGCGTCCAAGTACGGCGGTGTCGACGCCGTCACCGAACTGATCCGCAAGGAGAACCCTTCGGCACTGCACGTCGAACAGGGAGACGACGAAACACTGTCGTCGCGCGTGTTCCAACACCAGCCGATGCGCAACGAACCGGCCAAGGGCTTTATCCGCTTCTACGATCCGGTCAAAGCGGCGGCCTGACATGGCGCTCAGTGCATCCGAACAGAAACAGATCCGGGAGGCGCTGTGCGCGATTGCGGTGCGCGGTGCCCGATACCCGGACGAGCTTGAAACTGTACGCCAGAACCTGACGACGCAGTTTGAGGCACTGAAAGAGGCTGCAGGGCAGCCAGCAGCAGCAAAGACGCAATCGGCGCTCCCGGCTCGGGACGCACGAGCGCTCTAGCGGTCAGCTTCTTACCCATTGATTCCTCCCGTTTCCTTGATTATTGCTTGGACTTTAGTAGTCCTCAGTGCGGGAAAACACGTTTGATTGGAGAGACAGTGAACATTCTCGATACAGCGCACGCAGTCGTGCATAGCTATCCCGGCGGATGCGAATCGCTCGCCCCGCGGATCGGCATGTCTGCACAAGTCCTTCGCAACAAGGCCAACCCCAATACCGATACGCACCATCTGACGCTCAAGAACGCCGTCGACCTGACGGAGTTGGCCGATGACGACCGGATTCTCGAAGCGTGGGCGCGCGCTCGCGGTTATGCGCTCGTCACGGTTCCAGACGTCGGCAACTGCAATGACGCCGCGATCGTCGAGCTGATGGGCGAGGCGTGGGCGACACACGGCGAGGTAGGCCGGGAGATCTGCAAGACGCTCGAGGACGGCCGCGTTGAGCTGAAGGAAGTCGATCGGGTCGAGCAGCACATCTACAAGCACGCGCAGGTCTTGTTCAACATTTCCGCGCGTCTGCGCGGCATGGCGGAGTGATACGTATGCGAGCCACACGTACTCAGCTGGCCGGCTGCGACTCGATGACCGGGACAAAGCGCTGCACGCAGAAGCAGATGATCCTGAATCTGTTCTACAGCCCGCACATGACGCTGACGCGCCAGGAGATCGCCGATCGCACGAACCTGCGCCTGTCGAGTGTCTGCGGCCGTGTGTTCGAGCTGATAGAGGACGGTGCGCTGAAGGTGCGCGGCTCGCAGAAGTGCGCGGCGACGGGGGTGTACAACGACACGGTCGGCCTTCCGGAAGGGGTTGCTGCGTGAAACTCGCCGACCTGCTCCGCGAGATCGGTCGTCCGATCGCGTATCACCCTGGCCTCGCGCCCAAGCTTGGCGGTGTGAACGCAGCGGTTCTTTTCGGCCAGCTGTTCTACTGGCAAGCACGCACGCAGAACCCGCTGGGCGTCTTCAAGACGGCCGACGAGCTTGAGGAAGAGACGGGGCTTTCCTACGAAGAGCAGCGCACGGCGCGCAAGGCGCTGCGCGCGCGCGGTGTGCTGGTCGAGACGAACAAGCGGCTCGAACACAAGCTTTATTTCCGGATCGACGAAGACGCTCTCGAAGCCCTTCTTTCCGCCCCTTCTCCGAAATCGGCAAAGTCCGTTTCCCGAAATGGGGAAAGTCCATTTCGGGAAACGGGGGAAGTCCAGTCCGCCGACGAGGGAAAACCGTGCCCGCCGACAGGTGAAACCCTCGACCGCGGAGAGGGAAATCGCCAAGTCGTTATTAAGACAAAGACTACTGCAGAGACTACTTCAGAGATTACAGCAGCAGCAGCGCGCACGAAGCCGCCTGTGGATAACTTTGCCGCTGCTGCTGCCGGGAATTCGAAAAGCGAAATCAACCCCGAGAGCGAACTCACGGACCTGTTGATCGCTTTGGAAGCAGAACGCGGCAAAGCTTTGACGATCGATCCCAGCAAGGATCGCGTCCACGTGCTGACGTGGGTGGGCAAGGGCGCGACTGCGGAGCAGATTCGCGAAGCGCATCGCCGCGCCGTGATCCGCCGCGACGAAGACGGCGACGCGCGCCCGACGTATGCCGCGTTCCTGTCGCCCTTCGTCGCTGAAGTGCTGACGCCGACCGCCGCGCCTGCGATGGCAGCCGCCGCGCCCGCTGGTGAATGGTTTAAGACGCCGGAAGGCGTCGACGCCAAGGGCGCAGCGCTCGGTCAGCGCGAGCGTAAGGCGGAAGAGGACTGGCGCTATTACCGGGTGATCGTTGCGCGCGCCGCGAAGGACATGAAGGCCGTCGAGCACGTGCTCAATGACGCGCAGCGCTTCAACTCGATCGATCTGTACCAATTCGCGCGCCGCACGTTTGGCGATGCGCTGATGCCCGTGGACGACTACGCATCATGAGCAAGAACGCACTGCGTTTCCCGGAAAGCGCAATCGCAGGCGGCCGCATGGGCACGGCGCGCGTGCGAGGCTCGATCGTCGAATCGGCGGCGCTCCTCAAGTCGCCCGAAACACCGGCACTCGGCGCCGAGATCACGAAGATGGTCGGCGATCCGCGCGCGGTGCATCGCCAGCTGGGCCGACTCGGCGGCGGAAAGATGAACAAGTCAGAGGCGGCATATGCGGCGCACCTCGAGTCGCAGAAGCACGCCGGCCAGATCCTCTGGTACCGCTTCGAGGGCATCAAGCTGCGTCTTGCCGACAACACGTTCTTCACGCCGGATTTCGCCGTGATCGTGGCCAGCGGCGCGCTCGAACTGCACGAGTTCAAGGGGTTCATGGAAGACGACGCGAACGTGAAGCTGAAAGCGGCTGCGTCGCAGTATCCGTTCGTCATTCGCCTTGTTCGCAAGGGGAAGGGCGGCGCTTTTGATGTCAGGGAGGTTTGAAATGAATCAGCCTGCAAAAACTCGTTCACGCACGATGAGCATGGAGCAGCGTCTGGTATGCGAATGGTTCCAAGTCAATCCGAATACGACGCGACCGCAATGCGCAGCTGGCGTTGGCCTCGATCACAAGTCTGTTATGCGTAAGGTGGAATCGCTCGTCCAGTCGGGGCATCTGGTCGCGATGTCGGACACGCGATTCCGCGCATTCTCGTACACCGGGAAGCCGTTCCCGCATTCGGATGCCTACGTCGCGAACCAGAAGTGGCTCGCGCAGTGCGCGCGCCATGCCGATCTGCTCGCGAATCACGCCGCAGTGGCGGACATCGTCGCGGCGTCTGTGCGCGCGATGGTGTTGGTGGGGAGGGCTGCAGCATGAAGCTGTACGTCTCTGGCCCGATGACGGGGCTCCCTGGCCTGAACAAGCCAGCTTTCCACGTAGAGGCCGCGCGTTTGCGCGCGATGGGGTTCGAGGTTGAGAACCCGGCCAATGTCGAGCTTGGGCCGAATGCAGTATGGCTCGATTACATGCGCGCGGACCTGAAGCTACTGATGGACTGCGACGGCATTGTGTTGCTGCCAGGTTGGGAAAAGTCTCGCGGCGCTGCGGTCGAGCATGGTCTCGCGCGTTCGCTGGGGCTGCAGGTATTCGACTCGCACGCGATCATCGGCCGCGCTGGCGACTTTCCAGTGCTCAGCCTCGTCGTGTTTCTGCCGGCGCCCGCGGAGGCTGCTTGAAGCGATCCGGTTTCAAGTCGCGCACGAAGCCGATGTCACGCGGCAGCTGGTCGCGCAAGGATATGCCGCTGCCCGATACGCCATTGCGCCGTGCTCGCATGAAGTCACGAATCAAGAAGCCGACGGTTGCAGAGGGCTCGAAGTATCTGGCCGCGTGCCGAGGCGAACCGTGCTTCCTCAGATTGCGCGGCTGCCTTGGAGGTGGCGAAACGGTCGTGCCGTGTCACTCGAATCAGGGGAAGCACGGGAAGGGCATGGGCATCAAGGCGAAGCATGAATTCACGGTGCCAGGGTGCGCGAACTGCCACGTGCTGATTGACCAAGGGCCGGGGTTGCGCGAGCAGAAATTTGCCGCGTGGGATGTCGCGTTCGATGCATGGAAGCCGGTGCGCGCGCGGAAGTTGGGGATTGAATTGAAGGAGGCAGCTTAATGCAGGTATTCGCAAACCTCCCGCTGAAGCGGATGGCGACAGTGCGAGGCAACAGGCAGTCGACGTATCACGGCGGTTGGTTCAACGCAGTTCGATTGATCGGTCCAGAACGCGAATCACGCGACCGCAGCACGCGCGGGCGCAGCTACATCATGGTCGACGTCGAAGTGCCGGAAGACTTGAAAGAGTACGTCGCCGGGCCGTTTCAATCCGACGGCACGCTGCGGGTTCAAATTTTCACTGGACCGTATTTCAAGACCTTCAGGGCGTTCTTGGAAAGCGGCGATCTTGAATGGGATGTAAGGGGGCAATAGTGAGCGAGATCAAAAACCATGAATCGAAGACGCACACCACGACGCACCGCGCTGTGCTGGACGGACACGCCATGAAAGACGTCCTCGGCGCGCACGTTGCGCAGCTCGCGGGCGTTGATGTGAACTCGCCGCAAGTGCGGATTGGCGTTCACCTGTCGTCGCGTATGGGCAACTACAACACCATCGAAGAGGCGATCGTGACGATTACCGTCGATCATCGGCCGCTCGCCGAGGCCGCCGGATCATGAGCGCACACGCATACGTCAACCTTGAAGACGTGCCACTCCGGTTGCGCGAGACATCGGCGCAGCGTGTCGGCGATGAGTCCGGCGTGACGTTAGTCGCCTTCGATGGCTGCCCGTTTGTCGGGCATTGCGAGCTCGGCGCGTCGCAAATTGAGTATCCATTTCCCCGTGCGCCGGAGCTGCGCGGCGCGCTCGTCGAATGGTTACTCCACTGGAGCATCAACTTCTACGTCATTGCAGGATGATCGACCGAGCGAATAACAAAAAGGCGGATATGGAAATCAAGCACGAAGGCATTTTCAAGAGCGCACAAGAGGCGATCGTCTTCGCATGCAACTATTCGAGCCAGCAATACGCGATGTCGGCAATGGGGAAGATCCTGCAGCGCGGTGCGTCGGGTAGCGGGCGCGGCCTGATCGGTCTGGATGGCGCAGGTCAGGCCGGCATGGTGTTCGCCGAGCTGCAGCACATCGATTACTGGCAGCTCGCCGCGCTCGTCACGGGCAAGCTCACGCGCAGCGAGCGATGTGATTGCCGTCGTGCATGCTGCCGTGGCTGGCGGTTGAGTCGGGTGTTCGAAGAGGCGGTCAACCAGCTGGCCGACTATGTTGCGCTGACGCTAACGCCCGTGCTGCCCGTGAAGGAGTTCCGGGTTGCGGTGCTGATGAAGTACTTCGGCGAGAAGGTCAGTCCGCTGGAGACAGCGAAGCACCTCGGCATCCCGAAGAACGCAGCCGAGCGTCACATCACGGCGATACGCAAGTGCATCCGTGAACTGGAGAAGGACGGACTCACGGCATTCGCTGAACGGCTCGACAAGATCGGTATGATCATCAGCCACGCTTGACCTGCGGGAAACGCCCGCATAAACTCCGTTTTCATATACCGTACCGATGGTGCGAACACGAAGCCCGCAAGCGAAAGCACGCGGGCTTTCTTATTTGGTGGAGATGATGGGGAAAATGGACCCAGACGAGAAAAGTCGGTTGGATTGGATCGAGCAGGCGGCTGTAGAAAACATGAAGGCGCAACATGTTTCTGCGGACAATCTCGCCAAAGACTCCGCGACGACGCTAACAGTATTCTTGGCGGCAATGGCTGGTAGTATGACTTACGCGGCGACCGCTATGCAGCAACATCAGTGGACTTGGTTTTCGATTGCGGCCGGAGCATTTTGCGCTTGGTTTTTTGTTCTTAGCAGCTTGCTGGTGTGCAAGTGCCTGATGATTCGGGCGATCCCGCCGGTGTACAACGAGCCGAAGAACCTGAGTCAACCGGGGTTTGACCTGCTGATTCTCAAGGAAGAGGAACTGCTGGGGTTTCAGCGTCGCATCGACGCTTCCGTAAAGCGAAACGGTTCGGTCGCGGGCTGGTTGAACCGGCTACGCCTCGGGGCGGTAGCCAGTCCCTTGATTTTCGTCGTCGCGGCGCTCGCGTCTATTTTGATCTAGTCGGGATCGGCGGCCTGCCCGTTGGAGTCGTCGGGCGCTTGTTGTTGTGGTCGCGAACGGGGCCACGGTACACTGGCTGCGGATCAGGAATTTTTGGTCTGTTGGTATTTGACATGGTCTGTCGATGTTGAGTGTGAGAACTCGTAACGTTAGCAGACCGCGCATCAACAACAAAGCCCGCCAAGCGAAAGCCTAGCGGGCTTTTTGCATTGGAGCTGCGATGTTCGACTTCGATGACATGCTCGAAGTATTCAGCATCCTGCTGCGTTGGGAAGCCCGATCGTCATGGTTAGCTCCAATGGCGTTCGATGACGCCGCCGACTTCTTTTGGGTTGCAACCGACGAGACCTCACGATGACCAGACTGCGGACGCTGAAGCCGCGCCTCGCGGCCTCAACACTCAGCCGGGTAAAGACGCTCGAAGTGAAGGCGGGTGCGACCGAGCGCGTGCGCGGCAGCGTGTGGATGAAGACGCGCCAGCGTGTCGCACTGGCTCACGGTCACCGGTGTGCAGGATGCGGGCGCGTGTGGGTGGCGAACCGCGATCAGATCGACCATGTAGTGTCACTTGAGCAGGGCGGCGGCAACGACGATGCGAACCTGCAGCCGCTGTGCGACGACTGCCACAAGGCGAAGACAGCAGCAGAAGCCGCCGCGCGTGCGAGGCGGTGAGAGAGCCCCTTGTGAGGCCGCCTGGCGGCTCCCAAAGCAGATGGCAAGGCGACCTACCCCGGGGGGGGGGGGGGGGGGGCGAAAGTCTGAGGCCCGCCAGGCGGCGAAACCGACCGGTACCCCACGCACAGAATTTTTTTCCCCTAAAAAGAACCCATGCACGCATCGGAATCCATCGTCATGCGCGAGGTGGCGGCGCTGATCCCGTACGCCCGCAACAGCCGCACCCATGACGACGCCCAGGTTGCGCAGATCGCCGCCTCGATCCGCGAGTTCGGTTTCACGAACCCGGTACTGATCGACGGCGACGGCGGCATCATCGCGGGCCATGGTCGCGTCATGGCGGCCCGCAAGCTGGCGATGGAAGTGGTGCCGTGCATCGTGCTCGACTACCTGACGGAGACGCAGCGCAAGGCGTACGTCATCGCCGACAACAAGCTGGCACTCAATTCCGGATGGGATGACGCGCTTCTGAAGCTTGAGCTTGAAGAGCTGACCGACGCGGGATTTGACATCACGTTGACGGGTTTCTCGCTTGAGGAATTCGATGAAATGGATGTCGAGATCGAAGAAGTCGAAGGCAACACTGACCCAGACGATATTCCGGAGCCGCCCACAGATCCAGTGACGAAACTTGGCGACGTGTGGCTGCTGGGCAAGCATCGCCTCATGTGCGGCGATTCGACGAGCATTGATGCTGTCGGGGAGCTGATGGCGGGCTCGCTGGCTGGAGTGCTTTTTACTGATCCGCCGTATGGATACCGATACGTATCGAACCATCAGAAAAAGCATGAAATGCTGATGAACGATGACGTGCTGCTTGACTTCATGCCTGCCGCTTATTCGGCGATGAAGGATGATGCTGCGGCATTCATCTGCGGATCGCACCAGACGATTCATCAGTGGCGCGCAAAGGTGGACGAGCATTTTGCGTACAAAAACCTGATCGTCTGGAAGAAGAACAACTGGTCGATGGGCGATCTCACTGGCGCATTCGCTGGCCAGCACGAGTTGATCATCTTCGCGCACAAAGGGCGCGTGGAGCTTCGTGGCGGTCGGGCGCGCGATGTGTGGGAGTTTGACCGCGACCCTCCGGAGCATCATCCGACGCAGAAGCCGGTAGAACTTGTCGAATTCGCCATAGGCAGCGTTTCGGACAAGGGAGAGACCGTGCTCGACCTGTTCGGTGGATCTGGCTCGACGCTGATTGCCTGCGAAAAAACTGGCCGCATGGCTCGCCTGATGGAGCTGGACCCGAAGTACTGCGACGTTATCGTCAAGCGCTGGCAGGAATTCACCGGCAAGCAGGCCACGCTGGAAAGCGACGGGCGCGCGTTCGACGAAGTCAGTGCAGGCAGCACGCAGCCGTGATGGACGCGGCATAGCGAGGTAAATAATGGGCCGTCCAGCATACAAACCAACGGACAGGGACCGGGAGCAGGTCAAGATGCTGTCCGGCATGGGTATCGACGGAGCCAACATCGCCGCGCTGCTCGGGATTTCCGAGCCGACCATGCGCAAGTACTTCCGGCGCGAGCTGGAGATCGGTTACGTGCAGGCGAACGCGCAGGTCGCGCAAAGCCTGTTCCGGCAGGCGACCGACAAGAACAAGCCGAACGTCGTCGCCGCAATTTTCTGGATGAAGACGCGGGCAGGCTGGGTCGAGGCGAAGCCTGAAGAGGCAACCAAGGGCAAGAAGGACGTCCAGAAGGAAGCGGCGCAGAAGGTCGCGAGGGGCAAGTTCGCGCCGACGGCGCCGCCGAAGCTGATCGCGTCTGGCGGCAGGAAGGTCTGATCATGGAATGGACGACTGCGTGTCCCGACTGGGCAGACCGGCTGCGCACTGGCCGCTCGATCATTCCGCCGCCGATTTTCCCGGACCAGGCCGCGCAGGCGCTGGAGGTGTTCAAGCAGCTCAAGATCGTCGACGCACCGGGCAGCCCGACCTTCGGCGAAGCGTGCGCGGACTGGGTGTTCGACCTGGTGGCGTCGGTGTTCGGTGCCTATGACGCCGAATCGGGGCGCAGGCTGATTACCGAATGGTTCATCTGCCTGCCGAAGAAAAATTCGAAGTCGACGCTCGCGGCCGGGATCATGATGACGGCCGTCATCCTGAACTGGCGCATGTCGGCCGAGTACGCGATTCTCGCGCCGACCATCGAGGTGGCGAACAACAGCTTCGCGCCGAGCCGCGACATGGTGAAGTACGACGAGGAGCTCGACGAGCTTTTCCAGGTGCAGACCCATGTCAAGACGATCTCGCACCGCACGATGGGCGCCACGCTGAAGGTCGTTGCAGCTGACTCGAATACGGTCGGCGGCAAGAAGAGCGTCGGCACGCTGGTCGATGAACTGTGGCTGTTCGGCAAGCAGCCGGACGCCGAGAACATGCTGCGCGAGGCGATCGGCGGGCTGGCCTCGCGGCCCGAAGGCTTCGTCATCTACCTGACGACGCAGTCCGACGATCCGCCCGCGGGCGTGTTCCGTCAGAAACTGCAGTACGCGCGCGACGTGCGCGACGGCAAGATCGAAGACCGGCGATTCGTGCCCGTGATCTTCGAGCACCCGCCCGAGATGGTGGCCCGCAAGCTGCACCTGCTGCCGGAAAACCTCGGCATGGTCAATCCGAATCTCGGCTATTCGGTCGATCAGGAGTTCCTGGAGCGCGAGTTCAGGAAGGCGCAGACCGAGGGTGAAGAATCGTTTCGCGGCTTCCTTGCGAAGCATGCGAACGTCGAGATCGGCCTTGCGCTGCGCTCGGACCGCTGGGCGGGCGCGGACTTCTGGCAGCAGCAGGCCGGCGCCGCGATCTCGCTCGCGATGCTGATCGCGCGCTCCGAAGTGATCGACGTCGGCATCGACGGCGGGGGGGCTGGACGACCTGCTCGGGCTCGCCGTGCTGGGCCGCGAGAAGGGCACGGGCAAGTGGCTGTTGTGGGCGCATGCATGGGCACATCCGTCCGTGCTGGAGCGCCGCAAGTCCGAGGCCGCGCGCTTTACCGATTTTGCGAAGGACGGCCACCTGACGCTGGTCGAGGCCATCGGCGATGACGTGCACGAACTGGCCGGCTACGTCGCCGAGGTCGAGGCGTCGGGCAGGCTCGACCGTGTCGGCATCGACCCGGGCGGCATCGGCGGGGTGCTGGACGCGCTCGTCGAGCTCGACATACCGGAAGAGAAGGTGCTCGGCATCTCGCAGGGCTGGAAGCTGGGCGGCGCCATCAAGACGATGGAGCGCAAGCTCGCCGAGGGCGCGCTGGTGCACGGCGGCCAGCCGATGATGGCGTGGTGCGTCGGCAACGCGAAGGTCGAGCCGCGCGGCAACGCCATCCTGATCACAAAGCAGGCCAGCGGGACGGCGAAGATCGACCCGCTGATGGCGGCCTTCAACGCCGTGAACCTGATGAGTCTTAACCCGCAGGCAGCACCAACCCCAGGGATCTTCATCCTATGAGCAAAGAAGCATTCGCGAACGCACAGGCGCGGGCCCGCGTGCCGGGCTCGCCCGTGCTGAATGCCTGGCGGGCTCAGCACGGTCCGGAAACGACCGGGCGCATCAACAACCTGAACGAGACGCGGCAGAGCCTCACGGTTCAGGAGCTGGCGAACATCATCGGCGGCGGTGCCATCAGCAACGCCGGGCCGGTCGTCAACGAGACGACGGCGACGAAGGTCTCGGCGGTCTACGCATGCGTCGCGCTGATCGCGGGCGCGATCTCGACGCTGCCGATGCCCGTCTACGAGCGCACGCCGACCGGCCGGGCGCGCGTCGAGCACCCGTACTGGTGGCTGCTGAACGAGCAGCCCGAGCCGGATGTGTCGGCCGCCGTGTTCTGGGAGTACATGGTCGCCGCGCGCCTCTTTTACGGCGACTGTTTTGCCGAGATCGTGCGGCCGTCATTCCGCAGCAACGGCGTGTCGGCGTTCCGGGCGCACCATCCGCTGCGCGTGTTCCCGTTCCGCGATAGTGCCGGCGATCTCTGGTATCGCGTGCAGCCGCTGGTCGGTGCCGAGTATGTGCTGCACCCGGCCGACATGATCCACGTGCCGAGCCTCGGCTATGACGGCATCCGCAGCCCGAGCCCGATCACGTACGCGGCGCGGCAGGCGGTCGGCACGTCGCTCGCGGCGGCCGAGTACAGCGCGCGCTTCTTTTCAAACGGCGCGCGTCCCGACTTCGCGCTGATGACACCCGGCGACATAACGGAAGAGCAGGCGCGGCTGCTGCGCGCGACGTGGGGCGAGCGGCACAGCGGCGTCGCGAATGCGCACCTGCCGGCGGTCCTGACGGGCGGCCTGCAGGTCAAGGAACTGACGATGACGCCCGTCGACGCGCAGATCCTCGAAACCTCGAAGTGGAACCTCGAGGAAATCTGCCGCACGCTCGGCGTCCCGCCGTTCATGGTCGGCTCGACCGAGAAAACCACCTCGTGGGGCAGTGGCGTCGAGAACATGAGCCGCGGCTTCGTTAAGTTCACGCTGCTGCGTGACCTCGTGAAGTTCAACCAGGAGTTCAACCGCAAGCTGTGGCCGACCCGTCAGCGGCTGTTTGTCGAGTTCGACGTGTCCGGCATGGAGCGCGGCGACCTGCAGGGCGAAAACGCCGCGCTGCGCATTGCGATGGGCAGCGCCGGCACGCCGGGCTGGATGACGCCGAACGAGGTGCGGCACATCAAGCTGCTGCCGCCGATCGAGGGCGGCGACGTCCTGTTCAGCGGTGTCAACCCGTCAGCTGGTGCCGCGTCAACCGAGCCCGCCAGCCCGACCGAAACGGCGCCCAAACCGGCAGGCCAACCCGACGAAGGAGCATCATGAGCAAACTGATCAAGCTGCTGGCGCGCAACCGCCGGCCGACGGAGCGTCCGCGCGCGCTCGAAACGAGCGGCGACGAGACGACCATCTACCTCTACGACGCGATCGTCGCCGATGACGACACGGCCGAATGGTGGGGTGGTGTCTCGGCGCAGTCGCTGGTGCCGCAGATCCGCGGCATCCAGGGCGGCACCGTCAACCTGCGCATCAATTCGCCCGGCGGTGATGTGTTCGCCGCACAGTCGATCGTCGCCGCGATCCGCGACACGGGCGCGAAGGTCATCGCGCACATCGACGGCGTCGCGGCGAGCGCGGCCACCGTGATCGCGTCGGCGGCCGACGAAGTCGTGATGTCGGACGGCGCGATGTACATGATCCACTGCGCGTGGACGGTGGCCATCGGCAACGCCGAAGACCTGACGGCGACGGCCGATCTGCTCGACAAGACGGACGGCGTGATCGCCAGCCAGTACGCGAAGCGCAGCGGGAAGAGCGTCGACGACATGAAGGCGTACATGAGCGCCGAGACGTGGTTCACGGCGCAGGAGGCCGTCGACGTCGGGCTGGTCGACCGCATCGCCGAGAACGCACCGAAGGCGCAGGCATCGTGGGATCTGAGCGCCTACGCGAACGCGCCGAAGCCGTCGGCATCGGCCGCGCCCGAGCCGCCGATCGACGCCATCACCGCCGAACACCGCGAGCGTCAGCAGCAGCGCCTACGCATGCTGAACCGCCTCAACCATCAGTGACGCGCCTCGCGCAACTGAGAACGGCCGCCGCAAGGCGGTTTTTTTTTCGTCCCCACGACCTGCGCGAGCGGTCAACACACTGGAGAGTGACACATGAGCAAACTCGCTCAACTGCGCGAACTGCGTAATTCGAAGGCCAAGGAAGCCAACGACCTGAACAACAAGTATCCGGCCGAGCAGCGCATGCCGTCGGCTGACGCGACGCGCATGGATGCGATCCTTGCCGAGATCGAGGCGATCGACGGCGACATCGCGCGCGAGAACCGCCGCGCGCAGCTCGCTGCGGAAACGCCCGAAGCCCAGCAGACCGCCGCGCTGAACGCCGCGACGCGCACGCCGGGTGCCCACAGCGACGAATCGCGTGCGCTGCGCGCGTTCATGTCGGGCGGCATCTCCAACATGGCCGACGAAGACCGCGCCCGCATGCTCGCGCGCCAGACGCCGGACATCCGCAACGCGATGTCGACGACGACGACCACGGAAGGCGGCTTTACGGTCGCCACCGAATACCAGCGCTCGCTGGAAATCGCGATGAAGGCGTACGGTGGCATGCGTGCCGTCGCGCACGCGATCCGCACGGCGACGGGTGCGTCGATGAATTTCCCGACGACCGACCCGACCTCGGAAGTCGGCGAAATCGTCGGCCAGAACAGCCCGGTGTCGGCGCTCGACACGACGTTCAGCAACATCTCGCTGGACGTCTACAAGTACAGCTCGAAGAAGATCGCGCTGCCGTTCGAACTGGTGCAGGACTCGTTCATCGACATCGAGGCGTACATCCAGTCGCTGCTGGCGATGCGTCTGGGCCGTATCCAGAACGCGCACTTCACGACGGGGACCGGCACCGGCCAGCCGAAGGGTCTCATCACCGCCGCCAACACGGGCAAGACGGGCACTACCGGCCAGACGCTGACGGTGATCTATGACGACCTCGTCGATCTGGAGCACTCGGTCGATCCGGCCTACCGCAACCAGCCGGGCGTCGGCTACATGATGCACGACTCGTCGGTGAAGGTCGTGCGCAAGATCAAGGACAGCCAGGGCCGCCCGATCTTCGTGCCGGGCTACGAGGGCGACGCGATGATCAACGGCGGCGCACCGGACCGTCTGATGGGCCGTCCGATCTACATCAACCAGGACATGCCGGTGATGGCCGCGAACGCCGAGTCGATCGCGTTCGGCCAGCTGTCCAAGTACGTCATCCGTGACGTGATGGACCTGACGCTGTTCCGCATGACTGACTCGGCCTTCACGCTGAACGGCCAGATCGGCTTCGTCGGCTTCCTGCGCACGGGGGGCAACCTGATCGACGCGGGCGGCGCCGTCAAGACGTACGCGAACTCGGCCACCTGATCGGCCTGATCACGCAGTCCGGCGGGCTTCGGCCCGCCGCTTCCCTCATCCCTGCAGGAGCCAACATGGCAGCCAAGAACCCCGCCGCACAAGCGGCGAAAACCGCGCAAGCCGGGCAGACCGCGAAGGCGCGTGTGCTCGTCGACCATCCCGCACACGGCCTGAAGTGCGGCCAGATCGCCGAAGGCCCGGAGGCGCTCATCCAGGCGCTGGCCGATGCCGGTGCGCTCGACGCGCACCCGGATGCGGTCGACTATGCCGCCGGGCAGGGCGCCGAAGTCGTCGCGATCGGCGTGCCGGCCGAGGCCGACGAAGCAGCCGACGCGTCCAACCCGGCAGCGGAGTAACGCATGGGCCTCCGGATGACACAGGGGCCGGCCGAGGAACCGGTGTCGCTTCAGGAGGCGAAGCTGCACCTGAACCTCGACCTCGCCGACACGACGTGGGACGCGAAGATCCAGAGCCTGATCACGGCCGCCCGGATTCACGCGGAAAACGTGTGCCGGCGCGTGTTCGTGACGCAGAAGTACGACCTCTATCTCGACGCGTTCCCGTTCTACACGTATTACGGCGTGATCCCGGGCTACGTGCCCGTGGACCAGCTGCCGTCTGCGTGGATGACGATGCGCAACTACGCGGTGCGTTTCCGGGGCAGCCGGATCGACATCCCGTTCCCGCGGCTGCAGTCGGTCGATGCCGTCACCTACATTGACCCGACGGGCGCCACGCAGACACTCGACCCGTCGCTGTATGTGGTCGATGCCATCAGCGAGCCGGGCGTGCTGACGCCGAAAACAAACACGTACTGGCCCGACACCGAGAACACGACCAACGCGGTGAAGATCAGCTTCACGGCGGGCTATGGCGACGCCGCTGCGGTGCCCGACGGCATCAAGACGTGGATTCTGCTGCGCGTCGGCTCGCTGTTCGAAAACCGCGAGGAAGTGCTGGTCGCGTATCGCGTGACGGTGCAGGCGCTGCCCTACGTCGACACGCTGCTCGATCCGTACCGGATCATGGGGTATGCCTGATGAAACTCATTCGGCGCATGAGAGGCGCGGCCAGCGCGTTCAGGCTGGCACGCGCATTTGGTCGCAGCGTGGTCGTGGCTGTCTTTCTCGCGGCCCGCTTTGCGGTCACGGGCGCTACTGGCCAGTACCGGGTCAAGGGACTTTATGCGTATCGGTGACTTCAACCGTCGCGCGACGGTGCAGGTGCAGCAGGCCACCGTCGACGAAGTCGGCCAGCCCTCGGTGGCATGGGTCGATCTGGCGACCAGCGTGCCGTGCAATGTGCTGGTGAAGTCGGGCAGTGCGCAGATCGCCGCCGGCGCGGATGTCAGCCGCATCCAGGGCAGCATCCGCCTGCGCTGGCGCACCGACCTTGCGCCGGGCATGCGCGTCGTCATGGGCGGCACGGTCTTCAGCGTGAAGGCGGTGCTGCCCGATTACGACAAGCGCACGTTCGTCGATCTCGTGTGCGAGGTGGTCGAGTGAGCCTGACGATCAATGCCGATATGGCCGGCATCGACAGCCTGCTCGACGAGCTCGCCGACAACGCCGAGGCCGCGGTGCGACCGGCGGCGCAGGCGGCCGCGCAGGTGCTGTACGACGCAGTCATGCGCAACGTCGCCAGCATCGGCCGCGTGACGGGCAACCTGCAGAATTCGATCTATCAGGTGTACAGCCGCGATGACTCGGCCGAGGGTCGCGCGACCTATCACGTGAGCTGGAATCACCGGAAGGCGCCGCACGGCTGGCTCGTCGAGAACGGCCACCTGCAGAAGTACAAGGTCTATCTCGGCCGAGACGGCAAGTGGTACACCGACAAGAAGGCGCCGCTGCCGGCGCCGCGCCATGTCGGTGCGCGCCCGTTCGTGCGGCCGGCGCAGGCGCAGTTCCCGGCCGCGCTCGATGCCGCCGTTGCCGAGCTGCTCAAACGCATCAATGGAGGCACGCCATGACGGTCGAAGCGAGCATCTTCGCGCTGCTGTCGCCGCTGGTCGGCGCCCGCGTGTTTCCCGATGAGGCGCCGTTCGACACGCCGCGCCCGTATGTGATCTACCAGCAGATCGGCGGGCTCGTGATCCGGCCGCTCGCGAAGGAAGTGCCCAACAAGCAGAACGGCTTTTTTCAGGTTGCGGTGTGGAGCGACCGGCGCGCCGAGGCCGACGCGCTCGCGCTGCAGATCGAGGCAGCATTCATCACGGCCACGGCCTTCGACGCGAAGCCGATGGCCGGGCCCACCTCGGCCAGTGACGCTGACCTGAAGCGCTACGGCAAGCATCAGGATTTTTCCATCTGGTCCGATCGCTAGGACCGCCACAGCAAACCGGCCCGCCGCGCGCGGGTATTTTTCGCCCTACGGGGCATGTCCGATACCCGCCTCGCGCGGGTTTTTTCATCTGAAGGAGCCCTTACCGTGGCCTACGCATTCCCCGAAGGATCGAAGTTCTATTTCAGCGAAACGTTCGCGGCGGCGAAGAACATCACCGCGCTGAGCAACGCGAATCCGGCCGTCGCGACGTCGGTCGCGCACGGTTTCGCCGACGGCAACGAAATCCTCATCGAGTCGGGCTGGGAAGACGCCAGCGACAGCGTGTTCAAGATCGACCAGCTGTCGGTCGACACGTTCAGCCTGCTCGGCCTGAACACCAACGACACCGACTGGTACAACCCGGGCGGCGGTGCCGGCACCGCGCAGCTGATCAGCAACTGGGTCGAGATCCCGCAGGTGCTGACGATCGCGACGCAGGGCGGTGACCCGAAGTTCACGACCATCGCGCCGCTCGCGAAGCGCAACGCGATCAACGTGCCGACGGGCTTCAACCCGACGTCGATCACGCTGACGCTCGGCCACGACGCGTCGAACGTGAACTATCAGGAGATGCTCGACATCTCGCGTTCGCTGCGCAAGGTGGCGTTCAAGATGGTGCTGTCGGGTGGCGTGTCGTCGTACGGCTACGGCTACATGAGCGTGTCGGAAATGCCGTCGCTGAACGTCAACCAGGCCAACCAGGTGACGGCGTCGCTGTCGCTGCTCGGCCGCTCGATCAGCTACGCATCGTAAGCAGTTTCGCAGTCTGTCCTCGGGGCCGTTCGCGGCCCTTTTCCCCGCCGGGGTCATTCCCGGTGGGGCTTTTCATCCCACACAAAATATCGAGGCAATCCATCATGGCAAAAATCACGCTCGGCCAGCGCCCGGCCAACTTCAAGCACGTCGTCAAGTTCGCGCTGCTCGATGGCAGCGAGGCGGCGATCGAGATCACGTACAAGTACCGCACCCGCAAGGAATTCGGCACCTTCATCGACGAGGTGTTCGCCGCGTCGAAGGAAGAGCGCCCGGCCGACGACACGTTCTCGTGGGCCGCGCTGATGGAAAAGACGGGCAGCACCAATGCGGACTACGTGATGCAGGCCGTCGAGGGCTGGAACCTCGACGAGCCGTTCACGCGCGAGAACGTCCAGCAGCTGGCCGACGAACTGCCCGCAGCGATCACGGCCATCATGGACAGCTACCGCAACGCGATCACGCAGGGCCGCCTGGGAAACTGAAGGAGGCGGCCGGCGCGCTGTATCGGCCGCCCAATGCGGCGCCCGCCAATGCGTTCGACCTCGGCCAGCTGTTCCGCAAGGATGAGGTCGAAATCTGGCCCGAGAACCACGACGCGGTGCTGCTCTTCTGCCGGCTCGGCACGCAATGGCGCACGGGCGTGGCGGGCCCGACCGGGCTCGACTACTGCGTCGTGCTCGCGATGATCGACCGGCTGGGGCTGCCCGCCGATGAGGCCGACGCGCTGTTCGAGGATGTGCGGCATCTCGAAATGGCGGCGCTCGGCGTGCTGCGCGAAAGCGCGACGTAACACCTGTACTACCCCGCTGCGGCGGGTTTCTTTTTTTCAGGCCCGCCGCGCGCGGGCCTTTTTCCCTGGTGGTGCGCGATGGCGACTGATGAACGGAAAGTCCAGCTCGGGGTGAGCGTTGATGCCACCGAGGCGCGCAAGGGATTCAGTGACGTCAAGGACGCTGCGCGCGACATGGCGCAGTCGGTCACCAAGGAAGGCGCGGCCGCTGGCAAGGCGATCGACTCGGTGGGAAGCGGTGGCGATGCGTCGGCGAAGAAGCTCGATGCCGCCACGCGCAGCATGATCCAGTCGATCCAGCGCACGACGGCGGCGATGGAGGCGGGCAGCAAGTCGAGTTCCGCCTATTTCGAGGTGCTCGCCGGCCAGCGCGGCATCCCGACCGATGCGCTCGCGCCGTATCTCGCCGCGCTCGATGCGGCGAAGAAAAAGCAGGACGAGGCGGCCGAATCGCTGCACAGCTTTTCGCTGAACAGCACGCGCGCGCGCACCGAGCTGGTCGTGCTCGGGCACGAACTCGCGCAGGGCAATTTCTCGCGCTTTGGCAGTTCGCTGATGGTGATGGCCGAAGCGACCGACGCGCTCAGCATCGCGATGAGTCCGCTCGGCGTCGCCATCGGCGTCAGTGCGGGCGCGATCGCCGCCTTTGCCGTGGCCGTCTACAAGGGCCATCAGGAATCCGAAGAACTGCGCAATTCGCTGATCCTGACGGGCAACGCGGCCGGCGTCACGGCGAACAGCTTCACGGTGATGGCCCGCGCGATCGCCGACAGCACCGGGCAGGGCATCGGCACCGCGCGCACCGCGCTGCAGGAACTGGTGTCGACGGGGCAGCTGTCGGGCCAGGCGCTGCAGCTTGCGACCGAAGACGTCGTCACGTTCGCGAAGCTGTCGGGCGAAAGCACCGACAAGGTCGCAGGCGATTACGCGAAGATGGCCGACGGCGTCACGAAATGGGCCACGGAACACAACCGTCAGCTTAACTACATGACGGAGGCGGACTACGAGCGCATCAAGTCGCTCGAAGACGCGGGCAAGACCGAGCAGGCGCTGATGGACAACCTGTCGCTCCTGCACCAGCATTTTGCGGACGTCGCCGACGAGAAGCTCGGCTATGTCGAGCGCGCCTGGCGGGCGGTCAAGGGTTCGATCACGGATACGTGGGACGCGCTGAAGGCCATCGGCCGCGACCAGACGCCCGAGGACCAGCTGCAGGCGATCGCGGACAAGCGCAAGCGCTCCGACGGCGGCGGCATCACGTCGTCGTGGGAAGACCCGCGCAACGTCTATACCGCGCAGGATGACGCCGACGCGATGGCGCTGCAGATGCAGGCCGACAAGTCGGCCGTCGCGGCCTTCGCGAAGGCGCAGTCCGATGCGGACCAGAAGGCGGGCATCGCCGCGGCGGAAAGTCTCGACAAGGCGATGCACTCGTTTGACAAGGCATTCGCGAAAAAGCAGGAACTCGACCAGCGCAAGGCCGAGTTCGTCAAGCTGTTTAAGTCCAACCCGAACGCCGATCTGCTGAAGGGCGTCAAGGTCACGGGCAGCGATGAGGCGGGCTATTCGGTGTCGGGCGGCGCCTATGACAGCCTCGTTGCCGACATCAACAAGCGTTACACCGACCACGCGCCGAAGTCGACGGCGGAATCCACCAGCAACCGCGACGTCGCGGCGCTGAAGGCCGACATCGCGGCGCGCCAGCAGCAGCTGGCGCTGCTCGACCAGTACGGCACGAAGCAGGCGCAGATCAGCGACGGCGACAAGAAGGTGATGCAGATCGAGCAGCAGCTCGGTCTCGCGCAGAAGGACCGCATCGGCAAGGTCTCGGATGCGCAGCTGAAGGAACAGCTGGGCTATGCGCAGCAGCTGGCCGCCGTCGAAAAGCAGATCGACGCCACCAAGCGGGCGGCCGAGGCGCAGCAGGTCTACAACACCCAGCTCGACAAGTGGTGGGCATCCGAGCAGTCGTCGCAGTCCGCGCTCGATCAGGATCTCGCGCTGTATGGCACTGAGGGCGAGGCGCGCAAGCTGATGACGCTGCAGCTGCAGGCCGAGGCCGAGGCGCGCGAGGTGATCCGCAAGGCGCAGCAGGACGGCCATCCGCTGTCGGCGCAGGAGCAGAACGACCTGCTCGCGCTCGCCGATGCGCACGCGAAGGTGACGGGCAGCATCCAGGCGCAGCGCGACGCGCTCGCGGGCGCCGACCAGCTGCGCCAGCAGAACGCGCGCTTCGCCGCCGACAGCATCCTCGACGAAAAGCAGCGGGCGGCCGCGATCCTCGAAATCGACGCGAAGAAGTGGCAGGATCTGATCGCGAACGCGGGCGACGGCACCGAGGCGCAGAAGAAGCTGATCGAGCAGTACAACCAGTGGTACGCCGACCAGTCGAACAAGCCCGTCATCGACCAGTGGAAGAAGACGGTCAGCCAGATCGACCAGGACTTCCACGACGGCTTCCTGCAGATGCTGACCAACGGCGAAAAGGGCTGGAAGAGCTTCACGCAGTCGCTGATCAACACGTTCAAGGTCACGGTCGTCGATGCCGTCTATCAGGCTTTCCTCAAGCCGCTCGTCGTGAACGTCGTCGCGAACGTGGCGGGGCTGACGGGCAATTCGGGCGTCGGCAGTGCGCTGCTCGGCCAGAATGGCGGGTCGGGTGCGCTTGGCAGCCTCAACAACCTGTCGAACGCGTACAGCACGCTGACGAAGGGCGCCAGCTTCGTCAGTAGCCTGTTCGGTGCCGGCTACGGGTCGGCCGGCTCGGCGATCGGCGGTGCGGCGGTGGCGGCGTGAGCGCGTACATCTGCCGTCCCTTGTTGTGCCAGCGTGCGATCAGCTCGGCGCTGTCGTCGTAGCCGGATTGCGCCGTGTCGCGCAGGAACT